>JBGSKZ010000620.1:0-7759 GCA_041741035.1 Treponematales bacterium | reverse complement strand
CCTAGCCCGTGGAGCTACCCGGCCGGCCGCGCCTGCCGCCGCCCCGATGACTAGGCCGAAGGGCGCCCCGTCATCGCCGCGTGCTCTTCGAGCACGTGCTCGATGAGCTCGGCCACGGGCCAGGATAGGTTGCTTTCCGTGGTCATGGCGAAGGCCACGCCTTCCTGGCTCTCGAGGGCGGCCTTTACGGCCCTCATGGCCTTTATGGCCTCGTCCTGGTCCAGCCCGTGGAAAAGCACGAGCTTTCCGTTAACAGCGCGTTCGGTATCCATGGCTTTTATTTTAACCGCAAGCGGCTGCTGGAGGCAAGCTTGCCTTAGGGCTCTCGACTCGTTATTTTAAACCCTATACCAGCGTACCACTATCCCGCGCGTTACGGAGCGAAGGAACAATCATGGATTTCGAGAAATACACGCATCTTGCCCAAGAGGCCATACAGGCGGCCCACGCCAGGGCCCAAAAATCGGATCATAGCCAGATAGAGCTCGAGCACCTCCTATTATCGCTGCTCGAGGCCGAGGGCGGGGCGGTGCGCCCCCTCCTGGAGCGCTTAGGCGCTTCCCCCGAAGAGCTGGAGAGCGAGCTCGAGGCTGAGCTTGCCCGCCTTCCCAAGGTGTATGGAAACGCCGCGCAAGTGTACTTGTCGCCCGTCACGTCCAAGGTGCTCGCTAAGGCGGAGGCGGAAGCCGCCGCGCTCAAGGACGACTACGTGGCCGGCGAGCATATGCTCATCGCCATGCTCTCCGACGAGGGGAGCGTAGGCAGGCTGCTGAAGGGCAAAGGCGTAACAAAGACCGGCATACTCGAGTCGCTCAAGTCCATACGCGGCAACCGCAGCGTGAAGGATCAGGCGGCCGAGGAGAAATACCGCGTGCTCGAAAAGTACTGCCGCGACCTTACCGCTCTGGCCCGCAAGGAAAAGCTCGACCCGGTGATAGGCCGAGACGAGGAGATACGCCGCGTCATGCAGGTGCTCGCCCGCCGCACCAAGAACAATCCCGTGCTCATAGGCGAGCCGGGCGTAGGCAAGACCGCTATCGTGGAGGGCCTGGCCAGGCGCATCGTGTCCGGCGACCTGCCCGATAGCCTTAAGGGCAAGAAGCTCCTAGCGCTGGATCTGGGCTCCCTGGTGGCGGGGGCCAAATTCCGCGGCGAGTTCGAGGAGCGACTCAAGGCCGTGATCGAGGAAGTGCAGAAATCCGACGGGCAGGTCATACTCTTCATAGACGAGCTCCATACCCTGGTGGGCGCCGGCGCGGCCGAAGGCGCCATGGACGCCTCCAATCTCTTAAAGCCGGCACTCGCCCGCGGGGAGCTTCGCGCCATAGGCGCTACCACACTCGACGAGTACCGCAAGCACATAGAAAAGGACGCGGCCTTAGAGCGGCGCTTCCAGCCCGTGCTCTGCGCTGAGCCCTCGGTGGAGGACACCATAGCCATATTGCGGGGCCTTAAGGAGCGCTACGAGGTGCACCACGGCGTTCGCATCATGGACGAGGCGCTCATAGCGGCGGCCACGCTATCGGACCGCTATATAACCAGCCGCTTCCTGCCCGACAAGGCCATAGACCTCGTGGACGAGGCGGCCAGCCGCATAAAGATGGAAATAGAGAGCCAACCCACCGAGCTGGACCAGATAGAGCGCCGCATACTGCAGCTTACCATAGAGCGGCAGGCCTTATCCCGCGAGGAAGACGACGCCTCAAAAGAGCGCCTGGTCAAGCTGGAAAAGGAGCTTGCCGAGCTTACGAGCAGGCGGGACGCCATGCGCCTGCGCTGGAAGAACGAAAAAGACCGCATAGACGAGATACGCAAGCTCAAGGAAGCCATAGAGCAGCTCAAGCTCGACGAACAGCGGCACGAGCGCGAGGGCAATCTTGCCAAGGCGGCCGAAATCAAATACGGCAAGCTCCTCGAGGCGCAGAAGGGCCTCGATCAGGCGGCCGGCGATTTAAAGGGCCAGGGCGACGGCGAGCGACTCCTACGCGAAGAGGTGTGCGAAGAGGACATAGCCCGGGTAGTATCCACCTGGACGGGCATACCCGTGTCCAAGATGCTCTCGAGCGAGCTGCAGAAATTCCTTGAGCTGGAAAAGGTGCTCGAGCGACGCGTCGTGGGCCAGGACCGAGCCATAGAGGCCGTATCGGACGCCATACGCAGGAACCGCACGGGCTTGTCGGACCCGAACAAGCCCTTAGGCAGCTTCCTCTTCGTAGGCCCCACGGGAGTGGGCAAGACCGAGCTGGCCAAGACCCTCGCCGACTTCCTGTTCAACGACGAAAAGGCCCTTACTCGTATCGATATGAGCGAATATATGGAAAAGTTCTCGGTAAGCAGGCTCATAGGCGCTCCACCAGGCTACGTGGGCTACGACGAAGGCGGGCAGCTTACCGAGGCGGTGCGCCGCAGGCCCTATTCGGTCATACTCTTCGACGAAATTGAGAAGGCGCATCCCGACGTATTCAACGTGCTCCTGCAGCTGCTCGACGACGGCAGGCTCACCGACGGCCAGGGCAGGCTCGTGGATTTCAGGAACTCCATCGTCATCATGACCAGCAATCTAGGCTCGGACTTTATCCTGGACGCCAAGGATATGGGCGAGGTGCGCGCCAAGATAGACGAAGTGCTCAAAGGCGCCTTCAAGCCTGAATTCCTCAACCGCATCGACGAGACCGTGCTCTTCGAGCGGCTGGGGCCCGAGCACATGGCCGGCATCGCCCGCATACAGCTAGACCACCTGAAGGCGCGCCTCGCGGAGCGCAAGATCAGCCTTGAATTGAGCCCCGCCGCCGAAGCCCTCTTGGCCAAGGAAGGCTATGACCCGCGCTTCGGCGCGCGGCCCCTTAAGCGCATAATACAGGGGAGCCTGCAGAACCCGCTGGCCAAGCTTATGCTCAAGGGCGACATACTGGACGGCGACGCCATAAGCGTGGGCGTGAAAGACGGCGGCTTCCATTTCAGCGCGAAACGCCGTGCTTGAGCCCAACCCGCCGCAGGGCGCCGCCCCAGTGGCTGACGCGCAGCAAGGCGCCCCAGTGGCTGACGCGCCCCAGGGCGGAGCCGGGCCGCAGGGCGGAGACGAGCCGCAGAGAGGAGACGGGCCGGTTCGAGCGTATCCCGACTCCCACGCGCACTTGAGCTATGTAGCCGAGCGCCTAGGGCCGGCCTTCCTTCCCGCGCTAGCAGAGCGCTACGCGGATAGCGAGTCGCTCATCCTGGACCCGGGCGTGGACGCCGGAGACTTCTGCGCCAGGAAGGAGCTGCTTCGGGGCTATCCCTTCGTTCGGCTCGCCGCCGGCATATGGCCGGATCCCGCCTCATTGCCGGACTTGGACCGCGCCTTGGACGCGCTCGAAGCGGACGCGCGCGATGAAGCCTGCGTAGCCATAGGCGAATGCGGGCTTGACTATCATTGGATGAAGAGCCCCCCTGAGCTTCAGGAGAGGCTCTTCCGGGGGCAGGCGGAACTTGCCCTGCGCTTGGGCAAGCCGCTTATCGTGCACTCAAGGGAAGCTTACTCCGATACCCTGCGCGTATGCGCCGACTATGCCGGCAAAATTCCCGTAATCATTCACTGCTTCGGCTACGACGAAGCCGCCGCGCTGGAGTTTTTATCGTTGGGCTGCTACCTGTCCTTCGCGGGCAACATAAGCTATAAGAAGGCCGACGATATACGGGCCGCGCTCGAGCTCGCGCCCCTTAATCGCCTCTTGTTGGAAACGGACGCCCCGTATATGAACCCCATGCCCCGTCGGGGCAAGGATTCGAGCCCCTTCGACATTGAGCGGAGCTATGCTTTAGCCTCCGCCATAAAAAAAGTCGGCCAGGATGAGCTGGCCGACTCCGTAGGAAAGCTGATGGCTACTTTATTTAAACGCTATTGAGTACACCGCGCGGCCGATGTGTTTGCTGGTCCTGTCGTCCTTCCCGCCTATCGCGGCTATAGAGTCGAGCTTGCCGTCCTTTACCATGGCCTCGGCGGGAAACTGGGCCTCAAGGGTAGTAACGCCGTCAAGCTCGTTCACATAGGCTTTGGCTACGTTCATGGCGTTGGGCTTGTGCGTCCAGCCGACTCCAGTCTCCTCGGATACGAAGCGCGTCCCCATGTCGTCCTGATAGGCCAGGATCATGTAAGAGCCGTTCATTTTCGCCGAGCCGGCGCCTAATGCTATCCAGCCCTTGGTCGCGCCGCTGACCGCCATGAAGATGGTCTTGCCGTCGCTCGATAGCGAGGCCGCTATCGTTATGCCGTTTTTAGTCTCGGTAAAGGCATATTCGCCGGGTTTGATCATGCCGTCCTGCATAGGAGCCTGGGCGAAAGCCGCGGAGGCGGCCAGGAAGGCCGCGAGCACCAGTACTATTCTCTTCATCAAGTACCTCCAATTAGATTACTGTATAACTAAGGAACTCGATTAAAGATACGAAAACGTTTAGCGGGCGTCAATGAATTTATACGCGGCGCGGTATGCGTATGGTTACCGTGGTTCCCTTGCCCGGGCTCGAATCCACGGACAAAGTGCCCCCGTGGGCTTCGATAACGTTACGCACGATCAGGAGGCCCAGTCCCGTGCCGCCTTGCCCCGAGGCCGAGTAGAAGGGCTCGAAGACATGGGCCAGGGTAACGCCATCCATGCCGCTGCCGCTATCCGCGACCGCTATCACCAGGGTGTCGTCCTCAAAGCGGGACGATAGCGTAAGCTGCTTACGGTCGCAGCCTATGAGTGCTTTTCGCGCATTGTCGATGAGGTTATAGATAACCCGCGACATACGGTCCCCGTCGAGTATGGAGGGACCGTCGCAGCCCGCGTCCACGGTAATGTGAATGCCGTCCCGCTCCAAGCGCAACGCGAGGCTGTCCGCGGCTTTCTGGAGCAGCTCGGCCGTGTCCACTATGCCGAAGTCGAGGCGTATCTCCCCGCGGGAGTAATCCAGGAATTCCCCGGCCAGCCGTTCAAGCTTGGTCGCTTCCGTGGCTAAGGCCTGTATGGATTTCCGCTGCCTGGCGGGGTCGTCCAGGTGCATGAGCATGAGCTGAAGCTGTCCCTTCATGATGGACAGAGGGTTGCGTATATCGTGCAGTATGAGGGAGGAGAATTTGCCCAGGGTCGAAAGCCTGTCGTTCCTCAAACGTTCGCTCTGGGCCTGCTGCAGCTCTGTGTAGGCCTTTTTAAGCTCTTCGTTACGGGCGCGCAGGTCTTCTACGTAGAGCTCGTTTGAGCTGCGCACGAGATAGGACATGGACATCATGACCGAGAGGGCTATCGACGAATGCCCGCGTACCAGGGCATGGAAATCGTCGCGGAAGAGAAAGAGGGTAAGGGTGTCTTCTTTGGCCACGGCCGTGGCGGAGCGGGGCAGGTCGTCGACCAGCGCCATTTCGCCGAAAAAATGGCCGGGGCCATGGACGCCGAGCAGGTCCGGCTTGTCGTCATAGTAGTTTTTCCAGGCTTCTACCTTGCCTTCTATGACGATGAAGAAACGATCGGCCACCGAACCCTCGGGAAATACCACGGAGCCTGCCGCATATCGCTGCTCATGGCAAGCCTCGGCTATGAGCAGCAGTTCCTCGTCCTCGAGGTTCTTGAAAAAATACACGCGCTTAAGGAAATTGAAATAATCCATATCCGTCCCGTCAGCTAGAAAAAAAATGGGCCCCGAACGGGGCCCGTATGGCGAAAAGAGCGATATTACCAGCCGTCCACCATGTCGTCTTCGTCGCGGGCGTCTTCCGCGAAGAGGTCGGTAACCGCGCGCATATCGTCGAAGTATATATAGTAGCTGCCGAAGGACTCGAGCAGATCGGTCTCAACCTTGAAGCCTATCACCTTAAGGCCCATCTGGCTGTTATAGTGGTAGTTACGCTGCACTATGCCGTTCATGCCATCGATGTTTTGAGGCGGAATGGCGACCGACAGCTTCTTCCAGCCCTGGAAATTGAGCTGGCCCATCGTGAGCTCGAACTGGTTGTTAAAGAAATCGGATACGATGATCTTGAGGGTGTGCTTGTAGTTGCGCCCTACCACCCACACGGAAATAGTCTTGGTTATGCCCTCGATGGGTATGGGGCGCTGGGCGAGGATGTAAATGTCATGGAAGCCGCGCCTGTAGAATTCGGTGCGCACGCCGTATACGTAGGTATCGGCTATCTTGGGGTCTATGCCCGCGTAGCGCTCCTCGGGCTTGGGCTCGTCGGCCTTGCCGAGCGGTCCTCCCGCGAAGAGCCTGCCGTTGATAACGCCGGCGTCGGGGGATAGATAGGAATTCCAGAATCCCGCGGCCTCGAACTTATCAATTGATACTACCTGCAGTTTCTGCTGCGCGGTATCTATGCCGATCGCGTTGGGATCGGGGTTGCCCACGGTATCCTGGGCCGTTGCCAGGCTGACGGCGCATACGGCAAGCAAAACGATAATGATTCGTTTCATAATCTCCCCTTAGTTGGTAGTACCGGAACCCCAGGTATCACTTAAGAACTTGGGATCCGTGAGGCTGTCGCCGTCGAAAAGGGATTCAAAGGTGTCGGTAAGCACCTTGAAGTGATCAAAGTAGAAGTAAATGGCTTTCTCCTGGGGCGGCGCGTCGGCCTTGGCGGGGGCGGCCACGACTTCCGTCGGTCTCGTCCATATGCGGAACTTCACCAGCGTGAGGTTTTCGCGCTTGGGCAGGTACTTCTTAGCCTGGGGTATATTCGAGGGGAGATTGGCCCTAAAATTCTTCCAGCCCACGTGGTTGAGGTTGCCCATCGGCACGGTGTGGACTATGCCGGTATAGTCGCGTATGTACGCCTCTATGTAGTAGTCATAGTTGCCGGACCATATCCACATGTCGATCATGCGAACCCTGCCGGGGAGGTCTATTTCCTTCGGCTCATAGGTGACGCCATCGCCTGAGCCGCTCTTGCTGCCGGGGATGATATCTACCCAGTTGTACTCTTTGCGGTCAAAGAGCATGGCTATACCCAGGCTTTTTAGCTCTTTATTGCTCGGATTGGATCCATGCAGGGCTAAAGGCCAGGTGCTGACATACGCCAGCTTAGGGTAGTTTTCGGTAGCGAATTTACTGCCGATGACGAACCAAGGCTGTGCTGCGGTGTCGTCAAAGCTTTGGACGACTATTGATTCCAAGGTGACCGTGTCTTCGTCGGCGAAGGCCTGAGCCGCCGCGATCAAGAAAACGAAGACGAGGGACAGGCCGATCGCCCTTACGACGCGCTGTTTCATCCGGATTACTCCTTATTTTTGCCCCATCGATTTATCCGACCAAGTGCCGGTCAAATTATATTTGGGAAGAACTCCATTTGTCAAATCAAATTACCCGATTTTTACCGAAGCTTTTTGTAATGCCAGGCGCCCGCGGCGTCAATTGCCTCCGTTTGGGGCAGGGCCAAGAGCTCCGCAAGCCTTTTTATGCTCCCTTCAAGGTCCCAGTATACTATAGCCTCGCAATTATGCCAGGGCTCAAGAGGAACTTGTGAGCTTTCCGCGATAATAAACGCGGAACGGGGCAGCCCTTCAGTACCCGAAAGCTCGCGGAGCCATCTGCCGAGCTCTTTTTCCGGCACGGATACATAGAGCAGCGCATTATCGAGCGACCTAAGCCGCGCTGCCGCGTCGGAAGACCAATCGGAGCTCGTCACTTCAACTATCGGCATTTTAGCCGCATTCGCGTCCAGAAAAACGCTCTCGAAAGCCCGGGCCCGGAGCTCCGCGTCGGCTCCGGCGAATACCGCCGCGCAGCTCGCTTCACGCCGCCCCGCTTC
>JBGSKZ010000619.1:0-1185 GCA_041741035.1 Treponematales bacterium | reverse complement strand
GCGGCCAACGCCGCCGACAGGCTGGGCATAGCGCAGCGCGTGCTCGTGTGCCCCGAGGGGAGGGGCCGGGAACTCAGCCGCGGCTTTACGGAAATGAGCCTACCGCGCTTCCTTGAGCTGATAGAAGCGCTCTAGCTCGGGCTCTTGCCCGTCCCCCATTCCCACCGCTTGCCCGCACCTACGCTATAGACTAAAATCGGCGCATGCTAAAAACAAAGGGCCTTTCGAAAAGCTTCGGCGATAAGGCCGTGCTGAACGAGATCGATATCGAGTTCGAGAGCGGCCGCGTATACGCCCTGCTCGGGCCGAACGGCTCGGGCAAATCCACCTTCCTGCGCATGCTCTGGGGCGAGCTTGAGCCCTCCGCCGGCTCGCTCTGGCACGGCGGCGAGGCGGTCGATACGGAGAGCCCGCGCTGGAAAGGGCTCATAGGGGCAGTACCGGACGACGACGCGCTGATCGAAGGCCTTTCCGTGCGCGGCCATTTGAGGCTCTGCGCCGCCCTCTTAGGCTTGAACGCCGCGGAGGCGGCCATGCGGGAAGAGCGGCTCATCGAGCTCTTCGGGCTCGGAGCGGCGGCGGAAGCGGCCGCCGCGGAGGACGCCTCCCGCGGCAACCGAAAGCGCCTGGCTATCGCACTGGCCTTGGTCGGGAATCCCGCCATACTGCTCATGGACGAACCCTTCTCAGGACTCGACATGGAGCGCGCTGAGGACTTATGCGCCATCATGAAGGCGCTGGCGGGCCGGGGCCTGACGATCCTGTTTTCCTGCCACGGCGCGGAACTGGCGCGCGCGGTGGCCGACGGCGCGGTTATCATCGAAAACGGCCGCATAAGCCTGGTTCCCCTCGAAAGCCTGGCCCCGCGCGCGGCCTCCGGCCTGAGCGCCGGTACGCTCCTGCCATGGATAGGCTAGTAAGCATAGTTTCGGCGCTCCGGCTATCCTCGTCGGAGCGGCGCTCCCGAGGCAGGCTGGCGGGAGCGAGCCGCTTTATCATAGGATGGTCCTTAGGCGCCATAGCCTTGAGGCTGGGCGCCGAGCTCTATTTCTACTATTCGAGCCTCGGTTTTTCCCCGTCGCCCCCGTCAGCCGAGGCGGCCCTCTCTTCGCTCGCCTTTTTCAACAGCCTGCCCCTGGCCTTCGGCATGCTCTTCCTTTCCCGCGATAGAAGCCTGGAAGCCCG
>JBGSKZ010000618.1:0-1671 GCA_041741035.1 Treponematales bacterium | reverse complement strand
CCGATCTCCTGGCGCGCCCGCCGGCGCCGGCAGGCGCGGCAGACTCGCCTCGCAGGCTACGCAGAGGGGATACGGGCCGCCTAGAGGCAGGGATGAGCCGCAGAGCGCGCAGGCCCGCGGCATGATAAGGTCGAGAAGGAGCCGAATGGCGGCGCGCGATGACGTGGGCATGGAGCCCTTACGCGACCGTCAGGAACGCCGCTTGCCTTGCCGCAGCCCTTTCTGCAGCGACGCGAGCCTATTCAGCGCGTCCAGCGGGCTTAAGCGGTCAAGGTCCATGCCCCGCAGCTCCTCAAGCACGAGCTCTTCGGCCGAAAACAGGGAATCCTGGTCAGCCTGCCTTTCCGGAGGGCGCGCCGCGGACGGCGCGGGGGCTATAGGCATAGCGCCGCCCAGCTCGGCGGGCAGGGAGCGTTCCTGGGCCTCCAGCTGTTCGCGCAATTCCTGGGCGCGGAGCAATACGGGTTTGGGTATACCGGCTATGCCGGCCACGTGGATGCCGTAGGAGCCCGTGGCCGGCCCGTCCACGACGCGTTTCAAGAAGACGACCTCGCCTTCCCGTTCCTGCACGGCCATGGAAAGGTCCCTAAGCCGCGGGTGGCGCAGCGCGGTAAGCTCATGGTAATGCGTGGCGAACAGGGTCCTGCAGCCTATGGCCTGGAGCATGTGCTCGCTTACGGCCCAGGCTATGGACAGGCCGTCCAGGGTGCCCGTGCCGCGGCCCACCTCGTCCATGATAACGAGGCTCTTGGGGCTGGCGTTATTGAGTATGCTGGCCGTCTCGTGCATTTCCAGGAGGAAGGTGGACTCGCCGCGGGCGAGGTTGTCCTGGGCTCCAACGCGGCAGAATATGCGGTCGGCCACGCCGATGCGGGCGCTCTGCGCGGGCACGAAGGAACCCGCCTGCGCAAGCAGCGCGATGAGCGCGTTCTGCCGCAGGAAGGTGGACTTTCCCGCCATGTTAGGCCCGGTTATCAGGGCGAAGGCCGTGCCCTCGGCGTCGAGGCTTAGGTCGTTGGGTACGAAATCCCCGGCGGCGAGGTTGGCCTCGACCACGGGATGCCTGCCTCCGCGTATATCGAGCGAAGCGGACTCGTCCACGAGCGGCCGCGTATAGCCGCGCACGGTGGCGGCCCAGGCCAGGCTGGCCGCGCAGTCCAGCTCAGCTATGGCCTGAGCCGAGCCCTGGAGGAAGCCCGCGTCCTCGCGGAAGCGCGCGCGCAGGCCCAGGAAAAGCTCGTGCTCCAGCTCTACGATGCGCTCGGACGCGCCGTTTATTTCGGACTCGAGGGCGGCGAGGCGCTCTGTCGTATAGCGCTCGCCGTTCGTCAGGCTCTGCCTGCGCATGAAATGCGCTGGCGCGCCTTGCGAGGCGTTTTTGGAGAGCTCAAGGTAATAGCCGATTATCCTATTATACTTCACCCTGAGGCCGCTCAGCCCCGTGGCGGCGCGCTCCTCGGCCAAATAGGCCTCCAGAAGCTCGTGGGCGTGGGCTTTCAGCCCTCTTAGGCGGTCCAGCTCCCCGTGCCAGCCCTCGCGTATGAGCTTACCCTCGTTGAGCTGGGCCGAGGGCTCCGGATCGATAGCCTGCCGCGCGAGCCCGATAAAGGCGCTGGCCTTGGCCCGCTCTCCCTCCGTCCCCAGTATGGCAAGCACGGGCCTGCCGGCCGC
>JBGSKZ010000617.1:0-2561 GCA_041741035.1 Treponematales bacterium | reverse complement strand
CCAGCGTATGGGCGTGGCCTCGCAGAGCGCCTTGCTTATCGCGTGCATCCTGCCGGCCAGGCTGCCCAGGCGCCGAAGGTCCTCGGGGCCGTCGGCGTCGAAGCTACGGCCGCCCCGCTTGGGAAAGAGCGAAAAGGGTATGGGCGGCCCCTCATGGCCCCGCTCCAGCGACAAGGCGGGGAGCGTGTCGCCCTCCAGGTCCGTGAGGGGCGGCACCACGGGCAACTCCGCGGCGGCCAGCGCGAGGGCGAAGCGCTGTTCCTCGGCTATGGCGTCCATGCTCCAGCGGCCGGGCCGGTAAAACTTGGCCACGTAGTCCTTGCCGTCCTCGGCCTTGAAACCGTACACCCGGTTCACGTAACTCGGGTAGGAGAAAAAGGAGCCGTCGGGCCGTACCCCGAAGGCTTCCTCTACGGCGGAGAGCGCGGTTTCCGGATCGAGGCCCTCGAAATTGAGCGCGTTCATGCCCGGTCCTCCGTTTTTTCGCGCGGGCCGCCGCGCGGCTTGTCGCGCGGGCCTTCGCCCGGGAGGCGCGCCCCATCCAGCGGGTCACTTGGTCGGCCCCTAGCCGACCCCGCGGCCTTGGGCCGCAGGAAGAAGAGCCAGAAGAGCAGCGAGGAAAGGGCGTAGAGTAAGGCGGTGAGCAAAAAGGACGGGGCGAAGCCGCGCAGGGCTATCAGGCTGCCCGATATGCGCGCGGATACCATCCACGAGCCCGTCCAATTGAGCATCTTGAGCGCGTTCATCAGGTGCTGCTGGCTGGGGGGCACCTGCTCGAGCGCGAAATTGTCGGCAATAGGCGAAGACATGTTCATGAGCGTCTGCCTGGCAACGAAGGCCAGCGTGACCAGGGGCAGGAAGCGCAGGTAGGTAAGCACCAGTATGAATGGCACCGACAGGGCCTGCATGAGGAAGATCGCGCGCGCCTTGCCCAGGCGCAGGGCTATGCCGGGGCCGGCGGCCATACCCACGAAGGTGCCTACCTGCCCGAGGGCGAAAATCAGGCCTATGAGCGAATCGCCGAGGGCGAACTCATTCTTAAAGTACAAATTCAAGTAAGGTATGGTAAGTCCCGCTCCCATGCCCACGAAGAAGCCTGGCGCGAGCAGCTTCAGGTAGAGCCTCAGGTCCACCGCGCCCAGCGCGGGCTTCGTCGCGGCGGCGGGGCCGCCGCTTTTTGCGCCGGGCATGGCCTGTTCTTTAATGGATAGGAACGGCGCTATCGCGGCGGCCACGAAACAGGCGCCCAGGAGCAGGGCCGCCTTGTACGCGTAGCTCTCGTCGCCGCTTATGGAAAACACGAGGTCCTTGAGCGAGCCGCCCAGTATGGAGCCGATGACGCCGGTGCCCATGCCCAGGGCGCCGTTGAGCGAGAACAGGTGCACGCGTTCCTCGGCCCCCGAATTCTTCATGAAGAAGGGACCCGCCGCCACCTGGTAGAGCGAGGAGAAAGCGCCGGATAGGAGCACGCTCGCCGCTATGGGCCCGAAGCCCGACAGCAGGGCGCTGCCGGCGTAGGACGCGGCGGTGAGCAGGGCCGCCGAAGACAGCAGGTAGCGGGAGTCGGCGCGAGCGATGATGAAGCTTGCGGGCAGGGCGATCGCGAAGGAGCCGAAGGCGCGCATGGCCAGCACCGTGCCTATAGCGGCCTCGCCGAAGCCAAGGCTCTTGAGATAGAGGTTGAGGAGGAGCTGCAGCATATTGCTGCCTATGCCCAGGAGGAAACTGCCCAATAGGAAGAGCCTGGCGTTGACCGAGAAGAGCCTGAAGGCGGAGCGGTATTCCTTATAGAGCGAGCCCAGGAAGCGCATTAGCGGGCGCTGGGGGTATTGAGTATCGTGTTTATGAAGGTGACGAGCACGTGGAGGGCGCTGTCGTTGGCGCCGCCCTCGGGTATGATGATGTCGGCGAAATGCTTCGTGGGCTCTATGAACTGGAAGTGGCCCGGCCGTACCACGTTGAGGTACTGATCGATGACGGAATCCACGGTGCGGCCCCGTTCCTTGATGTCGCGGGTGAGCCGGCGTATGAAGCGTATGTCGTCCGGCGTATCGACGAAGATCTTGAGGTCTATGAGGTCGCGCACCGCCTTATTGGTGAAGACCATGATGCCCTCGAAGATTATCAGCTTCTTAGGCGCCACCTTGACGGTATCCTCGGCGCGGCGGTGGTGCACGAAGTCGTAAGTCGGCATGTCGACGCCTTCCAGCCGCTTGAGCGCGGACAGCTGCGACCAGAGCAGCTCGTTGTCGAATGCGTCGGGGTGGTCGAAGTTGAAGGCGGTTATATTCGAGTTGGATATGTACTCGGCCGACTTATAATAATTATCCTGCGGTATGAAGACGAAATCCGAAACGAGCTCGGATATCTTGCGCACGATAGTCGTCTTGCCCGAGCCCGAGCCGCCGCATATGCCGATAATCTTTGCTTCTGCCATGGCGCAGAGCATAGCATGCCGCGCGGGCCTTGGGAACGGGTTTCAGCGCTTGCGGCGCCTGCCGCCCAGGAGACCCCGCACGGCCTGCCTGCCCAGTTCCCTGCCCGCGGCGCTCAAAGCGAGC
>JBGSKZ010000616.1:0-13083 GCA_041741035.1 Treponematales bacterium | reverse complement strand
GGCGGCAGGCTGGCACCAGGCTTCTGGGCCATAGGAGACGCGGTGAGCGGGCCGGCCACGGCGGCGGAGGCCATGGGCCTGGCCAAGAGCGCGGCCAAGGACATAGACGCCGAGCTTATGGGGCGGAACGTATTCGCCGGTCTCTTCAAGGATTTCGGCTATTCCAGGACCATGCCGGAGAAGCAATCGCGTAACCGGCGGGGCGTGGCCAAGCTCGTGCCGCCCGAACAGCGGCACGGCAATTTCCAGGAAATAGCCCAAGGCTATTCGGGCGAGCAGGCCCGGGCCGAGGCGGCGCGCTGCCTGCGCTGCGACCTGCGCGATAACGCGCTCAGCCCCTGGCGCTAAGGAGTATAGCCATGCCTAACGATATAGAGCTGTTCATAGACAATCGGCCGGTACGCGTACCCGCCGGCTCCACCATACTGCAGGCCTGCAAGGCCGCGGGCGTGGATATACCCACGCTCTGCCATATGGAAAAGGTGGCCTCCAACGCCTCCTGCGGCTTATGCGTAGTCGAGGTGGACGGGGCGAAGAGCCTCGTGCGCTCCTGCGTGCAGGCCGCGAGCCCGGGACTGAAGGTGCAGAGCGCCAGTCCCCGCGTCATGGAGGCGCGGCGCACCGTTACCGAGCTGCTCCTGGCCAACCACCCGGACGACTGCCTCTCCTGCCTGCGCAACAATTCCTGCGAACTGCAGGCCATAGCGGAGCGCATGGGCGTGCGCAAGAAGCCCTTCCCCCGCACCCGCAAAGCGGCCAAGGCGGACAGCATAGGGCTGGCCATCATGCGGGACAACGACAAGTGCATACTCTGCGGGCGCTGCGTGGCCGTATGCCGCGAGACGCAGGGCGTATCGGCCATAGACTTCGCCGGCCGCGGCGTGCGCTCGCATATAGCCCCCTTCATGGACAAGGCCTTAAGCCAATCGGTATGCGTATCCTGCGGGCAATGCACCCTGGTATGCCCCACCGGCGCGCTCACCGAGCGCGACGAATGCGACGAGGTGTTCGCCGAGCTCTACAAGCCCGGCAAGGTGGTGGTCGTGCAGACGGCGCCGGCCATACGAGCCTCGCTGGGCGAGGCTCTCGGGCTGGAGCCGGGTTCCCTCGTCACCGGCAAGATGGCGGCGGCCCTGCGCCGCCTGGGCTTTGACAAGGTATTCGACACGCAGTTCACCGCGGACCTCACCATCATGGAAGAAGGCTCCGAACTGCTCCATAGGCTGGGCAACGGCGGCAAGCTTCCCATGATCACCTCCTGCTCGCCGGGCTGGATCAACTTCATCGAGACCTTCTACCCCTCGCTCCTGCCCCACCTGTCCAGCTGCAAATCGCCGCAGCAGATGTTCGGCGCCCTGGCCAAAAGCTACTGGGCCGAAAAAGCCGGCGTGGACCCGGCCTCGGTCGTGGTGGTATCCATCATGCCCTGCACCGCAAAGAAACACGAAGCGAAGCGCCCCGAAATGCGCGACGCCTGGCTCTGGTGGAAGGAAAAAGGCAGGGAGAGCGAGCCCTATTTCGACGTGGACTACGCCCTGACCACCCGCGAGCTGGCCCGCATGATACGCAGGGCGGGCATAGATTTCGCCGCCCTACCCGAGGAGGATTTCGACGATCCGCTGGGCAGGAGCACCGGGGCCGCCACGATATTCGGCGCCACTGGCGGCGTCATGGAGGCGGCGGCGCGCACGGCTTACGAGCTGGTTACGGGTAAAGCCCTGCCGGGCATAGAGCTGGAGGCGGTACGCGGCTTCGAAGGCATACGCGACGCTGAGCTCGACATGAACGGCACCAAGCTTAAGGTAGCCGTGGCCCATACTCTCAAGAACGCCCGCGTCCTCCTGGACGGCATAGCGGCGGGCACCAGCCCCTACGCGTTCATCGAGGTGATGAGCTGCCCGGGAGGCTGCCTAGGCGGAGGCGGTCAGCCGGTAAGCACCGACTGGAAGAAGCGCGAGGCGCGGCGCCAGGCCATATACCGCGAGGACCGCTCCCTACCCGAACGCAAGTCCCACGATAACCCGTCCGTTCAGCTTCTGTACAAGGAATTCCTCGGCAAGCCGTTGGGGCACCTTTCGCACGAGCTTTTACACACGGAGTACAAACAGCGCTCGGTATAAATGTGGTAGGCGCAAGCACACGCGGGGCAATCCGGAATTAACGGATAGCCCCGCTTTTCTTTGCGTATTAGCCGAAGGCGGCGCCCTACTCTCCTCTAAGCCTTAGCCATTCGCCGTTTCGGATGCCTCGACCCGGCGCTTAACGGGGATTCAAAACTATCCACGTTCGTTATTTTGCCGGCAATCGCGCCTAGATCAAAGGTCGCCGAACAGGCTGCAAGTGAACAGAGCTAGCGTTGCCGGTTTCTTTCAGAGCCAGTCGTAGGGCATGGAATACCCCCTCAGGCTGGTAAGCTGCCGTTTGTCGCTGCCGTCCGGCTTCATGCTGAAGAGCTGGTTGGCGGACCGGAAGGCGATACGCGAGCCGTCCGGTGACCATTTAGGGAATTCATCCAAGCCAGGCAGGCTTACCAAGCTTCGCGCATCGCTGCCGTCGCTGTTCATGATCCAGACATCATAGGAAGCGCGGCTTGAACAAAAAACTATTCTCTTTCCGTCCGGCGACCAGTCCGGCATATTGTCGCTGACTAGGTTATTGGTCAAGCGCTTAAGATTTCGGCCATCCGCGTCGATGCAGTAGATTTCCTGTGATTGTCCGGTACCGGCGACAAAGGCTAGTTTTTTTCCGTCGGCTGACCAGGCGGCGTGTGAGGCCTGGGGAAGGTCCACCAATCTGGCAACATTGCCGCCGTCGATGTTCATGGTATACAACTCGAATACATTATTGCTGTTGTACACGGAAAATGCGATTTTGCTATTGTCTGGCGCCCAGGCCGGATAGTAATTCCGGCCAGTGTCGGTAAGTCGGCGCAGGGGCGGATTGGGATTCCCTTTGACTAATGCATCCAGATCAAACACGTACAGCTGGGCATTGCCTTCCCGGACAGAAGAAAATACGATTTTTTTGCGGTCAGGAGAAAATGACGGAGCTCCGTCATAACCGGGACTGTCGGTCAGTTTGGTTTGGGCCGATCCATCGGCATTCATTACCCACAATTCGAAATTGTAGTCGCCATTCGCTTCGTTTTCGAACGCGATCAAGCCTCCGCCCCGGCCATCCAGAGCCTCGCGCAGTACGATAGCTGCGGAATTTAGGAGCACCTGGCCACTGGAGGCAACGGGTCCGTGGGCTGTCGCAGCCTGCGCCTGCACAGGCATTGCGGCACGATCAAAACCGTAAGCAAGTACCAACAAACCCGTTAAATAAGCCAGTTTTCTGTTCATATAGCCCTCCCTGAAAAAAATGGCGAGCCGCTAGGCCCAAGCTAAGAGGATCGCTTCGATAAAGAGCGAACCATGCGGAAACCTAAGCCGTTATCCTTAAGCCAAGGCTGACCGAAAGCCCGCCTGCTTGACTGGATGCTTTCACCGGAGTCTCCCAAGCAGCCGCCGCGAACAGCGCGCTCAATGCCGGAGCATGGGCCTGCCGGATTTCTTTGCGCGCCGGCTCCATAGGCTCCATACCAGTCCCAGCACCGCTCAAAGACATTTCCGTGCATGTCCTGTAGCCCAAAGCCGTTTTTTTGTAGCTTCCGACCGGGCTGGTTCCAGTCAGATTTGGGCCACGGGAGGCATTATTATACGGGCTGTTGCCATTGAAGTTGGCCTGCGTAGAACTCAGACTGTTCCTGAAGGCTGTCGCCGAGCTAGTGCCGGCCCGGCAAGCATATTCCCATTCCGCCTCGGTGGGCAGTCGGTAACCATCGGCCGCCTGCGCCGACAATCCCGGCTGGCAATAAAGGATCGACACCATTACCAAGGTTATTTTTTTAGCGGCAAGCACTAAGGCTGTACTGGTTAAAACATTGAGCCTCATGACAAGCCCTCTTTCTTAAAACCATCAGGTATTAGGCAATACGGGGCACCGGCTTCATGGCATGTATTGAGAGCGCTGATCGGCGCTGCCGCCCCCCAGTCGCCCGCAGTACTTCGGGTACTCGCGTATATAGCGTGTTCGTCCCGCTCTCCCCGCCGAGTGGAGGAGAATAAAAGGTAGCCTTCATCCGGAGCTATCCAGGAAACCATTTCGCTCGCCCCCCCGTATTGATAGCCTCCGGCGCTTCCTCCGGCATGGTATACGCCCCATTCCTAAGTCGGCTTGTGCAGAGCTTCGCGTTCGTCCATGCTTGCGGGCCATTCAAGACAGCAACATATGCACTGCCATTCGCGGCGACGCGGAGAGCCTGCCCTAAGGCTTTTCCGGCGGGCAGCGGTATAACGCAGGACTCAGGCGCAGACCAGCTTGAACCCTGACGCCGCTTGCTGAAAATGGAAGCGCCGGGCCAGCCTTCAGCGTAAAAATAGAGATGTTTCCCATCAGGCGAAAAAAGGGCGAAGGGATACATGCGGTCTCTGATAACCATGCTTTGACCGGTTCCTTCCAAGCGCCTCTTTCAAAGCTGGACGCCCAGACTTCATGCGGTCCGTTGTGAAAATATTTGCAGAAAAACAGCTCTGTTCCGGCGGGTGAAAAAGCCGGTGCGCTCATCCACCACCAGGAAGCAGCGGCTAGCCAGGCTACTCCCGGCGCGAAGCGTTCCGGAGCCTGACCCGGCAGACGGTCGCCGAGGTAATCGATAGCGGCCTGAGCGCTGGCCAGGCCGGCAGAAACTAACAGCCCCACCAGAGCCAGTACTCCGGACGTTCGCAAACTCATGCTAAGCTCCTTTTCTTGCTGCAAATCGAGCGGCTTGTCGATCGCGCTTCGATGTCGACCACAATCCGCGGCTTTCCGCCATAAGCGGAGATAATCTGCACAGTGCTTTTGATTTCATCGCCAGCCGAAAAATCCTGCCATCTGCCATCGGCCGATACGGCGAACGCCGCCGTCAGTCCGTCGCGCTTGCTTAAGAATGCAGCCGCGCTAAAAACCAAACTGCCGCTCGTGCGCTTCATGTTCTCGCTTCTCTCTTTCATCGCCGCGAAGCGAGCCTTAGCGCGAAGTCCAAGATGCTGTCCTGTCCCGACAAAAAATCCTCTAGTTCTGGCTGTACCGGATAATCCGGCATAATGCCGCGTCCCGGCTCCAGCCCCGGAGCGGCTACTTCCCATACCATGGTAGAACTGCGGAAGCGCAAACCTGTGCGGCGCAAGGTATAGGTCTGCGACGCGTCGGTGCAGGCAAAAGAGCCGCCGGACTCCTCGCCCACGAAAATGCCCACGCTCTGGGAACGCAGCAAAGCCAGTAAGTGGCCGGTAGTGGAAAAACTGCCGCCATTCATCAGCACTAACAATCGGCCGCCGAAGCGCCCGTCAGCCAGAGGCACAGTGCGCTTGAGACTGGGGTAGAATCCGGGGGCGGAATCCGCGAAATAAGGCTGGGCGGCGCCGGCCAGATAACTGAATAAATGGGCGGCGACGTAGGGATCCCCGCCGGAATTGTCCCGCACATCAAGAATTACCGCGGGTATGCCATCGGCCTTAACCCGGGCGAAGAAATCATCGATGAAACTTTTGTACGCAGTCAGGCTATGGCTGCCTGCCGGACTAAAGGAACGCATGGTCAACAGGGCATAGTCGGAACTGAATCGAGCCTCATAAGGAGTGGCGTAAAACCCGGCCCTCTCCGAAAAGTAACCCTGATGTGCCTGCAGGATTTCTGAATCAGCGGCTCCCCGAATGGTAGCGCTGTGTATGAGGGCTGAATCCGGCGCACGGTACGTAATTTCGTAATCACGCCGTTCGTCCATGAAACTCTGGTAACTATAGCGGAACCAGCCGTTCAGCAGCATATACTTGCGGGTGCGATTTTGGCCGTCCGCGCTTAAGCTGGCAAACAGCGTTTCCGTTATTTGATCCATGCTCAATCCGTTGATGGACAGCAACTCACCGCCGATCGGCAACTCCGGGTGCAGGCCATTGCCGCTTATCCAGGCCTTACCGTCCAGGAAACGCAAGAGTAGCGGGAAATAACGGCCGTAGGTTTTCAGCTTGTCCTGGTATGGCAAGGACGATGATATCGAACTGTGGCCGCAGTTCAGGCGGGAAACAATCGGCGCAAGCAAGCGGAGCAAGTCGAGCTCGGTCATGCCATCCGACAGCAGCGCGATATTGGTCTTTAGCAAGGACGCAATAGCCGGCCGATCCGCATACAGCTTAGGGTGATATAGATCGATGTATTTCTGAAACTCCTCAAAATCCTCCCGCAGTTCTACCAGGGGATACTTGCGCATAAACGGGTCTGGCTCAGCGCTCGCGTCGGCGTACATGCCGTCGCCCGCGGCAGGTCCTGATTCAGCCGCAGCGACCGAGGGCCGTCCAGGCCGGCCAGCATCTGGCCCGGACCAGCATGACTCAAGGAAAATCGGCGCAGCCAACAAGAAAAGGGCCATAAAGGCGCCGCCCGGCAAACATCGCGCGGTCCGCCTTGTATTTGATTCACGCATTCTCATGCGAACCCCCTTTACCATACGCCATACAATTCCAGCCCGCCGGCTCAAACATACCGGCTGACCAGAAATGCCTCCCAGCGCCGCCAGAACTCGCGCTCCGGGAAACCGAAAACCCCCGTAAAATCGGCAGGCGCACGCACCAGCCGCGCAAGGCTACCGATCCCGAATTCCGTTACTATAAATTCAGCTACGGTCCAGGCCAGCTCATACCCGCCGGCATCACGAAACTGGCGATATATGGCGGAGACTTCCCGCATCAGAGCCATGTCAAAACCGGCGGCCCGGCCGGCCACGGCCCCGGCGACGCGTCCCGACTCCAGCCACTGCCCCTCCCAAACCGCCACCGCTTGCTGCAGCCAATACGGCGCGGCCGGATTAAGCAGATTCACCACAAGCTGCGCCAGCACATGCACGGACGCCTTGTCCGCGGCTAAATCGGTAAAGCAGGAGCGCGGCGCGAAATGCAGCATGCCCCAGATCGTACCTGCCCTCAGCCAGTCCGGACCGTCCAAAACGCCCAGCGCCGATTGCAGCCGTTGCTGACTGCCATGCATGTATACCAGCAGCCGCTCGTCCGGATCGTAGCGCAGATCAGAGCAAATCCGGCCAAGGCCATCCTCAAGCGCCACGGCGAGAAAGGCCGCGAATTCCGGATCCCTGCCGCCCCTGAAATCAAAATGCGCGGTAGCCATATGCAATTCGCCGCCATAGATCTTTCCGGCGAATAGGCGCATCTCGCGCCGTATGCACGCTTCCTCGGAAAGTAAGGGAAAATACAGGTAAGTCCGGCCGCGCGCCTCGTAACGCAATGCGCCTTTTTTAACCAGCCGGGACAGCAGAGTTTTTACCGTCGTCGGCTCCCAGCCCGTTCCGCCAGCCAGTTCACGGATAAGATTGTTTGATGTCGCCGGCGCGTCTGACCATACCGCCCGCATTACCTGCCATTCAGCCTCCGTTATATGATTCGCCTCATGCATACCCGCTCCTTGCCTGCACTCGGCCATGAGGCCGAATGTAAACTGCTCACCGCTATCCCGATTTCCGGCCCATTTCGCGAATCGGTGGCCACATAGGCCATAAGGCCATCCGGCGGCTCTTCGCAGGCGGCTAGACACGCCCCCTGCGCGAAGATATATCGCATCGCTCGTGTATCATCGCCAAGCTTGTTCTCAGTGGCTGCAAGGCAGAAACGACTGAGCATATCGCTTAGTTTGGCATTACGTGCTTAGTCTACATCTGTAGTCATAACTTGTCAAAGGAAATTCGCAGTATCGCGTCGACAAAGCCGGCAAGGCCGGTATTCCTATGTCCCCTATCCGTGCCATCGCGGGACCATGCAATGCTGCGTATGAGCGGCGAAGGACTAAGAACCCCAAAACGGCAGTTTTTACCATCGCATTGCCTCGAGGCGGCACTAAGGCCGCAAGAGAACTCTCCTAGCGCTCTTACAAAAATTCGCAAACGATGCAAGCGATCCTTACCGGACATATATGCGAAGAAGCCTAAGGGTATTTTGATAATCAACGAAGGCAAAAGATAGAGCACAGGAAAACAAATGAGGTTCCCCTAATAGCCCGATGGCTACTAAAGGAACCTCATTGAACCGCTCTTGCTAGTCTCGCTTTACCCCCCGCGTCACGGCGAAGGAGGGGTATGCCTAAAGCTCGCTCAGCCTACGAGCCCGTTATGCCTCAGGAGCGCGTCTATGCGCGGCTCCCGTCCGCGGAAGGCCTTGAAGCTCTCAGCGGCGGGGCGGGAACCGCCCATGGCCAGGAATTCGTCCCAGAACTTCTTGCCGGTAAGCGGATTCGCGCCGCCTGCTTCCTCGAAGGCGCTGTACGCGTCGGCGGAGAGCACCTCGGCCCACTTGTAGCTGTAGTAGCCCGCCGCGTAGCCGCCGGCGAATATGTGGCTAAAGCTGTTGGGGAAGCGGTTATAGGCGGGCGGGAAGTTTACGGCTACTTCCTTGCGCACCTCGTCGAGCAGGGCCTGCCAGTCGCCCGTGGCGGCGTCCAGGTCGGTGTGCACGAGCATATCGAAGAGCCCGAATTCGAGCTGGCGCACGGTGGCCATGCCCACCTCGAAATTCTTGGCGGCGAGCATCTTATCGAAGAGGGCCTTAGGCAGGGGCGCGCCCGTGTCCACGTGGCCGCTCATGGCCTTGACCATGTCCCACTCCCAGCAGAAATTTTCCATTATCTGGCTGGCAAGCTCCACCGCGTCCCATTCCACGCCGGATATGCCGGATACCGGCAGCTCGTCCACGCGGGTGAGCATGTGCTGAAGGCCGTGGCCGAACTCGTGAAAGAGCGTAGTAACCTGGTCGTGGGTAAAGAGGGCCGGCTTGCCGCCCACGGGGCCGCTGAAATTGGTAGTCAGGTAGGCTACCGGGGTCTGCTGCGCGCCGCCTTTTTTCCTGCGTCCGCGGCACACGTCCATCCATGCGCCAGAGCGCTTGCCTTCGCGGGCATAGAGGTCGAAGTAGAAGCCCGCGAAGGACTTGCCGTCCTTCTTAAGCTCGTAGTAGGAAGCGTCCTTATGCCACAGGGGCGCGGTGGCCTTGACTATTTCCACGCCGTAGAGGGTCTTAACCACGTTGAAGAGGCCTTCCACGGCCTTGGGCTCGGTAAAGTACTGCTTCACCTCCTGGTCGGAGAAGGAGTAGAGGGCCGCGCGCATCTTCTCGGCGGCATAGCTTAGGTCCCAGGCCTCCAGCGTAGGCAGCCCGAGCTCCTTGGCGGCGAAGGCTTCAAGCTCCGCTCGCTCTTTCTTGGCGAAGGGCTTGGCCCTGGCGGCCAGGTCGCGGATGAACGCTATGACCTCGTCGGGGGTATTGGCCATCTTGGGCACTACGGAAAGCTCGGCATAGTTCTTAAAGCCTAAGAGCGCCGCTTTCTCCTTAATGAGCCCGAGGCGCTCGCGTATGAGCGGCGCGTTGTCCTTATCGGCGGAGCCGAATTCAGAGGCGCGCTTCACGTTTGCCTCATAGAGCTTTTCCCTCAGGGCGCGGTTCGAGCAGTACTGCATGAGGGGGCCGTAGGAGGGGAACTGCAGGGTGATTTTATAGCCGGTCTTGCCCTCGGCCTTGGCGCCTTCTTCGTAGCTGCCAAGCACGTCCTCGGGTATGCCCGAAAGCTCGGCCTTATCCTGCACGTACAGCGCGAAGGAGTCGGTGGCGTCGAGCACGTTCTCCGAGAACTTCGCGGCCAGGGCTGCGAGGCGGTTCTCTATGTCGGCGAAGCGCTTCTTGCCCGCGTCGTCGAGTTCGGCGCCCGACAGCCTGAAATCGCGGAGCGCGTTCGTCACGGTGGTACGCCGCGCCAGGGGCCATGAAGAGAAGCCGGGAAGGGCCGACAGGGCCTTGTACTTGGCGTACAGGGCGAGGTTCTGGCCGAGCTCGGAGAAAAAGGCGGAAACCTTGGGTATGTTTTCATTATACGCCGCCCGGAGCTCGGGGCTGTTCATCACGGCATAGAGGTGGCCTATGGCGCCCCAGGCGCGCTCTATGCGCTCGGCGGCGTCCACGATGGGCTCCACGACGGTCTCCCAGGAAGGGGCGGCGCCGCTGGAGCAAACGCCAGCAATGGCTTCGCGAGCCTGGGCGAGCAGGTCGTCCATGGCGGGGCTCAAGTGTTCGGGCTTGATATCGGCGAAGCGGGGCAAATCGGAAAAATCGAGCAGGGGATTGTTTTCCATAGCGTTTCCTTTAATCGAAAGGGGTAGTAGCCCAAGCATAGCATGGCTTAGGTTGGAAGAAAAGTGAGAACGTTCAATTTCGTTGAACGACTATGAGTTCATCGAAGCCTTAGTCTGTGGCGGCCAGGTATCGGGTGAGCGGTAGCTCTTAGGCGCATAGAGGAAGCCGAAGGACAGGGCGCCGTCCTTCTCGTTTACCCGGTGGTGCAGGCGGTGGGCGGCTATGATGCCTTCGAAATAGCGTCCCTTGGGCTTTAGCTTGAGCCACTTCACGCGCTTGTGGAACATGACGTCATGGAAGAGCGTGTAGGCTATGCCGTAGAGGGCCAATCCATAGCCTATGGCCGGCAAATACCATATGCCGAAGAGCAGCCCCAGGAATATGCATAAAAAGGAAGGCAGGGCGAAAAGCAGCACGAAGAGATCGTTGAGCTGCAGGCCCTTGCGCAGGGGCTTGTGATGGTCCTCATGCCATATCCATAAAAAGCCGTGCATGATGTAGCGGTGCTCAAACCAGGCTACCCCTTCCATGGCCACGGCCACGGCCAAGGCTATGGCAATCGTAAGAACTATATACACCTCTATCCTCCGCCTTTAAGTATCCTCAATACGCGCTAAAACATAAAGGGCCGAACGCTACTTTCTCGCGGCGGGCTCGTTCATGAAACGCGTAAGCTCGCGTATGGCCGCGCCGGAGGCGGGCACGAAACGGCGCATCTGGGCAAAACCGTGCGCGTTGCCCGCGAAGCGCTTAGCCTTGACCACCACGCCGGCGGCGGCGAGCCTGTCCGCGTAGGCCTCCCCTTCGTCGCGCAGCGGGTCCATACCAGCGGTCAGGACCAGTGCTGGGGCCAATCCCGACAGAGCAGGCTCAAGGAGGGGGGACACGCGGGTATCGCTGCGCTCCGTCGGGGAGCTTAGGTAGGTATCGCGGAACCATTCCATTTCCGTTTTAGTTAAAATAAAGCCCGAGCCGAAGGCGCGGTAGGACGAAGTATCCATGCGCGATACATCGCATACCGGGTACAGCAGCATCTGCCCCGCCGGCTGCGCCAGGCCTTCCTTGCGCGCCATAAGGCAGAGCGCGGCGGCGAGGTTTCCTCCGGCCGAGTCGCCGGCCACGAATACAGGCAGCCTCGGCAGCCTTGACGATTCGATCGCGGCGAGTACCCAACGGTACGAGAGCAGCGCATCGTCGTGCGCGGCGGGAAAGCGATGCTCAGGGGCGAGCCTATAGCCCACCGATATGGCCAGCGCGCGCCCCTTCAGGCAGAGTTCGCGCACCAGGCGCTCCTGCTCATCGAGCCCGCCCACTACGAAGCCTCCGCCGTGAAAGTACAGGAGTATGGCGCCAGGCTCTGCCCTGCCCGGCTTGTACAGCCGTGCGGAAACGCTCGAGCCGGCTAAACTAAGGTCAAGGTCTTCGCGAAGAACGCCGTCCGCGGGATTGAAATGGCCGTCCACGAGGGCTATGTCCTGCGTAACGGCCAGCCTGCGAGCGGGCACGCCCGACGGCGCAGGCCCAGCGCGGTCTTTCAGCTTCGACAGCTTCAGGAGAAAGCCCGTGGGCAATGAGGCGAAGCCTTGCGGCGTCCAGGACAGCGCCAAGGCCGCGAGGGCGAACGCTATCGGCACGAGCACTAAAAGACTCACGGCGGGCTCCTTTTTTAACGCAGGGACAATTTTTTCTTCAGCACCTTATGCCACCACAGTCTAGCGCGTTCCAGCGTCCTCAGTATAGCGTATGGGAGTAGCCTGTACACATAATCCCAGGAACCGGCGTAATGGAGCAGTTCGCCGCCGAAACCGGTCTTAAAGCGAAAGAGGCCGGCCATGGGATGGCCGGGGTCGTCCGAGGGCGGTATACCGTACAGGTCGTAGCGCTTGCAGCCCGCATCCCTGGCCGCCCTCATGGCGGCCCACTGCAGGGCATAGGCGGGCATGAGGTTGCGCTTCTCGTCGCCCGACGCGCCGTACAGATATATGGCTTCCTCGCCGTAAAACAGCGTAACTATGGCGGCCAGGGCCTGTCCCTCGTGCCGCGCCACCCAGAGCCGTATATCGGCGCGGGGAGAGCCCGTATAGCCGGCGGCAAGCTCGAAGAGCCTGCGGTAGTAGGCTTTGGGATGGAGGGCTATGCCGTCCCTCCTCGAGGTGGCCGTATAAAGTTCGTAGAATTCATCCAGGGCCGCCAGGCCTTCGTCGGCCACGGCCACGCCTTTTTTCTCGGCCAGCTTTATATTGTAGCGCCATTTGCTCTTCATGCCGGAGAGGAGCTCTTCGGGGCTTCGGGAAAGGTCGATGATCACGGTATCGGGGGGCTGCACGTCGGAGCCCTTGCGCAGTGGCCCGGCGTAAACCGGCCTTTTGGCTTTTCTCCGTGCGACCGGCACAGCCTCGGCTCCCGGCTCCAAGGCCCCCGGCTCCAAGGCCCCCGACTCGGCGGCCGATGCTTCCGCGGCTGACGAGTTTTCTTCGGAAGCGGGGGCTTCGCGCTCATGCCAGGCCGGATCGAAGCGCAGGAAGAGGCAGCCGCGGGGCAATTCCTTCCGCAGCCCCCGCGCCAGGTCGACGAGCAGGCGGGCTTGATCTGCCGCCGGCGTATCGCGATCGGGACCGTGCGGCACGTAGGCGAACGACAGTCCTAAGGGCAGGCGGCGCAGGAGCACGGACAGGCCGAAAGCGGAGTCGTCGCCCTCCGCTTGGCAGCTGAAGGCCAAGGCCTTCCAGCCGAAGGAGGCCTTGAACGAGGCCCAAAACGAGGATTGTAAAAAAGCGGAGGAGGCTAAGGCGCCAGCGTCCGCCGGGCGTACGCGCATGGCCGCTTAGCCTATTTCGCCCTCTGCCACCCGTTCCGTGCGCAGGCCGCGGCCGTC
>JBGSKZ010000615.1:0-1099 GCA_041741035.1 Treponematales bacterium | reverse complement strand
GCGCGGCGCAGCCAGCTGGCGCGCGAGAAGGTTAACGCCGCCGAGCGGCCGGACATAGGCTCGCGCGAGGCGAAGGTAAATTTCCAGGGCGAAGCGTCCAAGGCCGATATGGCCCTGGACGTGAAGGCTTACAGTCTCGCCTTCGGGGAGAAGACGCTGTTCTCGGGCGCCGGCTTCACCCTCTTAAACGGCGAGCGGGTGGCCCTGGTTGGCCCCAATGGCTGCGGCAAGACCAGTTTCATTCGCGAACTGATAAGCCGCGGCTCCTGGGAAAGCCCGGATATACGGGTGGGGCCGAGTATGCGCTTAGGCTATTGCGCGCAGGACCAGAGCGTTTTCGACCCGGCCAAGACCGTGGAAGAAGCCTTCCTCGCCTGGCTGCCCACGGGTAGGGAAGTATACTCGCTACTGTCCACCTTCCTCTTCGGCTACGATGACCTGTCCAAGCGCTGCGGCGAGCTGTCCGGCGGCGAGTTTAACCGCCTGCAGTTGGCGCGCGCCTCGGCCCTTAAGGCCAATTTCCTCGTGCTCGACGAGCCTACCAACCACCTCGATATACCCACGCGCGAGGCGGTGGAAGACGCCCTCGAGGATTTCGAGGGCACGGTGCTCGTCGTATCGCATGATCGCTACTTCCTTGAAAAGATAGCTGGGCGGGTGGTATTCATCGAGGCGGAGCGCTTCAACGAGTACGAGGGAAGCTTCGGCGAGTATTGGCGCGACGTAGGCTCCCTTCATGCCGTCCGTATTGCGCGAGACGCGGGAGGCCATGGCGCGGTGAGCCTTGAGGATAGAGGCCGGCTGCGAGGCGGCGCGGGAAAGGCGGCGACGGGCCAAGCCGACCGCGCCGGGGCGGATTTGGAGGCCAAGATTAGCGTCATGGAGCGGAGGAAGGAAGAGCTTGAGCGCTCGATAGCCGACGCCATAGACGCTAAGCGCTTTTCGGAGTCCAAGCGTTTGGCCATAGAGCTGGACAAGCACAATCGCCTTTTAGGAGAGCTTTGGGAGCGGCTCATGGGGTGACAAGGCGAGCTCCCGGGAGCGCCAGCGGCAAGGCGCGCCGCCTACGCGCGCTGGCTCCTGCGAACAGGCTCCCGCG
>JBGSKZ010000614.1:0-8533 GCA_041741035.1 Treponematales bacterium | reverse complement strand
GGCGCGGGCGTCGGCGGTCCTGCCTGAGCGGAGATCCAGCAGGGCGAGGCCGAAGCGGGCGTCGCGGTCGTTGGGCAGGGCCGCAAGAGCGGCCTCGAAATGGGGCCGCGCGTCGTCCACCTTGCCAAGCCCTATAAGGCTGAAACCCTCGAGCACGCGCATCGCCGGAGTCCGCGGGCCGAAACGGAGGGCTTCCTGCAGGTAGGTCAGCGAGCGCGCGTATTCGCCCAGCTCGTAGTGCGCCTCGGCGAGGGTAAGCCAGGCGTCGGCGAAGGAGGCATTGCGCCGGGTGGCCTCCAGCAGGAGGTCTATGGCCCGGTAGGTATCGCCGCGCAGTATAAGGGCCTGAGCCTCGGAAAGCAGGGCCTGCGGCGTTTTCTGCGCCTGGGACCACAAAGGCGACAGCGCCGCGGAGGCAAGGATGAGGAAGCTTGCGATTATCGGGCGCAGACGCGGCCGCATCATGGCTCCATGGACTCCTCGGGACGCCGTATGACTTTTATCGAGACAATACTGTGGCCGTCCATCTCCTGGATTATAAAGTAGTAATCCCGCCATGCCACCTTTTCGTAGCGCGCGGGGATCTTGCCAAAGAGGTCGAACACGAAGCCGCCGAGCGTATCGAATTCCTCGACAGGCAGGCCGAGCTCCAATTCTTCGTTTAGGTCGCTTATATTAATGCGCGCGTCCACCAGCCAGGCCGTATCGCCAAGGGTAACCACGTCGTCGCGCTCGTTGTCGAATTCATCCTGGATCTCGCCCACGATCTCCTCGATGATGTCTTCCATGCATACGATGCCTGAAACGCCGCCGTACTCGTCTATGGCTATGGCGATATGGACGTGGCGCCGCTTAAACTCCCGGAGGAGGGAATCGATCCGCTTGGAATCGGGCACGAAGAAGGGCTTCCTGATTATGGACGCTATATCGAAATCCCCGCCTTTTACCATGGCGTGAAGCAGATCCTTTACGTAGAGCACGCCTATGACGTCGTCTATGGTATCGCGGTATACGGGTATGCGCGAATGCCCGCAGCTTACCGCCGTGGACAGCACCTCGTCGCGCGGAGCCTCCGCCGACAGGAATATGGTATCGACGCGCGGCACCATGACTTCCTTAACGGTGGTTTCGGACAATTCCTGCACGCCGCGTATCATTTCCCTGCGCTCGCTCGTTATCTCGTCGCTTTCGTCGTCGCCGCCGCTACGGCTCTTAATCTTAAATAAACCTTCTAAGAATCCCTTAGGTTTCAAAGTATCCGTTCCTCCGCTAAGGCTTTTAGCATAGCTTCTTGACGTATGAGCATGGGCTCGTCGGGCTCGGTGCCCGCGTGATCCATACCGCTTAAATGCAATATACCGTGCACGATGAGGCGCTTAAGCTCCTCATCCGGGCTAACCGAGAACTCATCGGCGTTGCGGAACATGGCATCAAGGCATAGTACCACGTCTCCCGCCAGAAAGCGATGCTTATTACCGTCTTCATACCACTCGCCCTGCTCGAAGGAAAGGACGTCGGTGGGGCCGGCCTTATGGCGGTACTCTTCATTCAGCGAAGCGATAAAACCGTCCCCGCAAAAGAGCAGGGAGAGGTCCCAGTCATCCACTTCCAGCAGCGCGAGCGCGCTGAGGGCAAGGGCCTCCGCCTTGGGCAGCCAAAGGGGCTCATCCATATCGCGGTACGCGATGCTGACCTTGTTCATCGCTGGGCTTCCCTCATTTTAGGATACTCTATGCGCGAATGGAAATGGCCCGCCAGTATGCGCACGAAGGTATTGATGATGAGTTCGAGGTCATGGAAGCTCAGCGCCGACTTCGCCAACTGCCGCTGCTCGAATTTATCCATGACCATATCGCGAACGAACTGCTCGAGCTTGGTCATAGAGGGCCGCTTAAGCGTCCTGGACGCGGCTTCCACGCAATCGGCGAGCATGACCACCGCGGCTTCCTTGCTCGACGGCTCGGGACCCGGGTAGCTGTACTCTTCCGCCTTGGTATCCGGGGCGTCTTTCAGCGCCTGAGCGTAGAAATAGCCCATGACGGAACTGCCGTGGTGTTCTGCGATAATGGCCTTTACCGACTCGGGCAGGCGAAGCGCCTCCGCGCGCTCGAGGCCGAACTTCACGTGGCTGCGGAGCACGGTGGCGGATAGCCGGGGATTGATCTCGTCATGCTTATTGTAGCCCGACTGGTTCTCTATGAAGTACTCGGGCTGCTCGGTCTTGCCTATGTCGTGGTAGTAAGCGCCTACGCGGGCTAGGAGCGCGTCCGCGTTGATCTCGCGGCAGGCCGACTCGGCCAGGTGGGCCACCGTTATGGAGTGGCTGTAGGTGCCTGGCGCCACGGACAAGAGGCGCTTAAGCGCGGGGGCGTTCAAGTCGGACAGCTCCTGCAGGCGGAACAGGGTGGGCGCGTTCAGGGCCTGTTCGAGCACGGGCAGGAAGCCTAAGGCCAGCACGGCGCAGAAAAAGCCGTTGAGCGCCGAGAGCAGGGCCACGCCGAAGGCCGCCGGCCAGAGGGTCCTGGTCATGGCGCTCAGGGCTAAGCCTACGATAAAGAGCAGCAGGGCGAGCTGGGCGCCGGCGCGCACGAGGTCTATGCGCTTTTCGGCCTTGCGCACGAGCAGCACCCCGCCCAGGCCCGAGCTTAAGGCCAGCGCGAAGGATACGCCGTCCAAGCCGCTGGCTATGAGGAGGCCGAAGGAGAGCGAGACGGTGAAGATAATCGCGAAGCGCTCATAAAAGAGTATGGCTATGAGTATGGACAGGAGGGCCGTGGGCAGGAAGCCGGCCATCATGCCGTTATGGCCCTCGGGATAGAGCGAGTTGACCAGGGCTGCCAGCATGAAATATCCGCAGGCGAGTATAAGCACGAGGAGAAAGGACGAGCGGGGAAAATTCGGCCCCATGCCCTCCCGCTTCAGGAGCAGGTAGGAGCCGGCGAAGAGCGCGGAAAGCAGGAGCGCGCCGCCGAGCAGGTACACGATATCGAAGCCCGCCCCGGTTTTCTCCAAGGCGCTAAGCTTCTCCATATCTTCGCTCGTGACGATGAAGCCGCGGCGCACCACGCGGTCTCCGCGGCTTATCCTGCGCATGACGGGCTCCACCGCCGCGGCGGCCGACTCGAGGCGCCGGGCGCTTAAGGCCGCGTCGAAGTAGGCATTCTCGCGCAAAAAAGCCGCGGCAAGCTCGGCGGCGAGCGCGGTAAGGTTAGGCGTTAAGCCCAGCTTCCTCGCGGCGGCGAGCGCGGATGCGTCTATGCCGCGCGAACTGACGAGCCTGTCTATGGGCAGCTGCTCGTACATGAGGGGGCCGCTCGACCAGCGGCGCAGCTCGACGATTTCCGGATTGTAGCTTTCCAGGCCTTCAGCGGGCATGGCCACGACGCCGGCTCCGAGCACTTGCTTCAAAACAGCGGCGGCTTGGGCGAAGGCGTTGCCCGGTATGGGATACTCCGCCAGGCGCTGCGGCAAATCCGTAAGCGCCAGGCGCGGGAAGTCGACGGCCAGCTTCCGCAGGAGCATTTGCTTGCCGGCGTTCTGCGCTACGTGGCCCAGAAACGCCTGCTTGAAAAGCTCAAACTCATCGACTATGGCCTTGCTGGTCGCGTCGTCGATGACGAAGACGGCCGGCACGAGGCGTTTTTCGGCCTCCACCCGCAGGGCCGTGGCTACCGCGTCCACGTACACCACGTCAAGCTCCGCTATGACGTCGCGCTCCGCCACCTTGCCGGCCTCGAAGCCCGCGAGCTTGGAGGAGCGGCTCGTGCCGCCGAGCAGGACGAAGGCGGCCAGGGTGAGGGCAAAAGCGCCGGCAAGCGCGGCAAGGCGGAAACGATCCTCTTGGCGGGTATCGCGCAGGAGGGACCTCAGCCGCGGCAGGCGGGACCTTAAATTATCGCTCGGACTCATAGGCTTCAATTATCTTCCTGACTATGGGATTGCGCACGACGTCGCGTCCGTCCAGCCTGCACACGAAAATATCGCCGATATCGCCCAGTATGGACAAAGCGTGCGCGAGGCCCGAATCGCCCTTGCGCGGCAGGTCCACCTGGGTAAGGTCGCCGGTTATGATAGCGGCGGAGCCTTCGCCTAGGCGCGTAAGGAACATCTTCATCTGCTCCTTGGTGGCGTTCTGGGCCTCGTCGAGTATGACTACGCAGTGATTGAGGCTGCGGCCCCGCATATAGGCCAGCGGCGCGATTTCTATCGTATGGTTGTCTTCCATGCGCCGTAGGGTATCGAAGGGCAGGAGCGCCTCCATGGCGTCATAAAGGGGCCGCAGGTAAGGGCTTATTTTTTGCGCGAGATCGCCGGGAAGGAAGCCCAGGCTCTCTCCCGCCTCCACGACCGGCCGGGTGAGAACGAGCTTGCGCCTGGCCTTGGTAAGCACTTCCCTCAAGGCCCAGGCTACCGCGAGGTAGGTCTTGCCGGTGCCTGCCGGCCCCACCGCGAAGCTTATATCGTGGCTGGACATGCCCCGCAGCAGAAGCGCCTGGTTGGCCGTACGGGGATAGACCTTGCCGAAAGCCCCTGGCACCTGCACGGCCGCTTCCCGGAAAAAGTCGGTACAGGATTGTTCCCCCGCCGCCATGGCCTTCGCGGAGGGAGAGTCGCCCATGGGCGTAAGGCTCGCGTGTATGGCCGTGATGAGGTCGGGCGAGGCGGGCATGCCTTCGGCTATGGCCTCCAGGAATTGCGTGACGAGGGACACGAACAGCCCCCTGGCGCAGGGATCCGGAGAGTCGAGCAGAAGCTCGTTACCCCTCGTGAATACCCTGCTGCCAAGGAGGCGCTCGAATATGCGGAGATTATAATCATTGGCGCCGCATACGTCGGCTAAGAGCCTCGTATCCTCCAGCGCTATCCCGGCGGGTTCTGGCAAACGTACCTCGTCTGAGGGAATCCTACCCTCTCGGGCGGAAAAAATCAAGGAAGCCTAGTCCCAGCTCTCTTCTTCATTCTCCAGCTTGTAGGAAGTCTTTATCTCGGGGACGCTCCGCCAGGCCAGCAATACCGTTACCGAAGGAAGGAATTCATAGCTATTACTGCCGCTGAGCACCGGATTCAAGCTCAGGTCGAGGCTTAGGTCCCAGTCATGCAGCTTATGGACGGCCTTGAAGGAGAGCGCCTTGAGCTTGAAGAGCGCGGCTTCGCGGTCCGCCCGATCGAAAAAATTAAAAGATTTGACTATATCGACGATAGGATTGACCGGCTCCACCGCAAGGCCGCTCGGTAAAGCGAAGGCTCCCGGGTAGTAGCGCCAGAGCGACGAGTTGCGCGACGTGGAGCTGAAGCTTAGGTCGAGGAATTCATGGATAGAAAGACTAAAGCCCGCGCTGAAGTCCATGTACGAATCGGTGAAGCGCAGGAAGCTCTGCCTCGCGGTGGCGCTCGCCTTTATAGACCAGGCTATGCGGTTCTTCCATACGGGAGCAGGCGACCAGCTCTCGTTTATGCTGAGCTGCGCTTCGGCCGGCAGGAAGGCTTCGTTGCCAGCCTGCCAGCCGTTTATCTCGTCCAGGGTATAGGGCTGCGCCCTCCGCAGGTTGAAATCGGCAGAAAGGCTGCCCCAGGCGAGGCGGTTGCTCAAGGAACTGGGACGCGACTGCTCCGTATCCCAAATAAAGCTGGAGCTGAGCACCGGCCATGGCGCCTTGCCGACGCTGAGCCGGCTCGAAAGCGGGCTCCATACAAAATCCGCATCGACCGAGGGCCTATAATAGCGCAGCTGAGCGCTGATGCTCGCCAGATCGAGATTCATATCCAGTTTAGCCGTGTAGGATTCGCTTAATGGCGGCAGGCTCGCCTGCAGCGAGAGGCTCTGGGCGAGCCCCGCTGGCTGGGCGCTGAGCTTAAGGCCCAAGGCGTGATTCTTGATGCGCTCCGCGTTCCAGCCCGGGTACTGCGCCTCATACTCAGGCTGGCTGCCCGCCATACCCGCGAAGGCATAATCGTAGAGCGCCGCGTCGATATCGTAGCTCAAGGAGCTGGCCGACCACAGCCAGGATGAGAGGAAGGGGGAGCCGCGCAGGCCGAACGAGGCGCCGAGCCTATCATTGCGGTACTGCGCGTCCTGCAAGGCCCATGCTGCGGCCAGGCTGACGTCATTGCTTATAGGGCGCTCCTGGGCCTGCGCGCTGGCGTTCAGCGACAGCTTAGTGCCCAGGAGCCCGGCGAAAAGCTCCGCATTGAAATTCAACGCTCCCGAAAGGCGCGCGTTGTACAGCTCGTACAGGGGATTCCAGTCCACATCCTCCGGCCCGCTCCAATCCGCGCTCTTAAAGCGGCGATCCCAGCGGGCGCTCGGCGAAAGCTGCCAGCTGAGGCTCGCGCTGTCGGCTTTTTGCGTCGGCGCGGACGCCGCGGGAATCAAGTCAGGCAGTATGAAGCCGGCAGGGGAAGGACCGGCTATCGCCTCCTCGCCCTGCTGCCCGGCAGCATCCAGCTCCCGCGGCCCGGCAGCATCAGCATCGTCCGCGGAAAGCTCGGACCAAGGCTTAACGAGCCCGGACAGGAGGCTAGCTTCAGCGCCGGCCCGAGCGGAGCCTTCCGCGGGCTGCGCGCTTCCGCCATACGAAAAGATCGTGCCCGAAAGCGACGCGGTGAGGTCAAGGTAGGTAAGCTGATCGGGATAGAAAAAACGCCGGGCGGGATCGGCGTCGTAGAGTTGCCGCTCAAAGACGCCTAACGGCGCCTCGCTATCCTTCGATGCCCAGGAAAGAGAGCTCGAAAGCCTCGATACGCTCAGGCCGCTAAGCCAGGAAGGGAGGGAGGCCGAAGGCAACGACCAATTGCCATCGATTCTATCGACGAAGGAGGAGCGCGCGCCGGGAGCCTCAATCGGGGTTTCAGGGCTCATAAAGGAGAACCAATCCATATGCTCCGAGCGCTTAAGGAAGTCCTGCTCGAAAAACGGGTCGCTATACAGGGGCAGGCTCAGGGTAAGGCTCAGCGGGCCTAAACTCATGCGGGTATTAAGGTCGAGGCCGAAGCGAAGCGGAAGCTCGAAGCCCAGGAAGTATGAGCCGTTCCACACGCTCTCAAAGCCGCCGGCTTCCACGAAAGGCGTGTAGACGAAGCCCGAAGGAAAGATCGAACGGCTTACGCCCAGGCCAAGCGCGGCGCTTAATGAGGAAAACGGCCCGAGCTCGTCCAGCTTCAGCTGAGTACCGGCGAAATAGCCGAGGCTCGTATAGATATCGGCGAAGACCTTGATGAAATCAGTGCCGGCGGACTTCTTCCTCTCGTCGGTGCTCCGAAGAAACACTCCGCGCAGCTCGCGCTCATAATCGGCTCCGCCCTCGCTGAGCTTAAAGAGGCTGATAGACGCTTCCTGCTTGCTCTTTTCGCCCAGGACATAGGTGGTCGTCTGCACGAAGCGTCCTCTTCGGTCCTCAAAGCCGAAGACGGGGTGAAAAACGAGCTCCTCGCCGGGGTAATAAAAGAAGGGAAGATAAAGCACCGGTATCTCGCCGACCGACAGGGTGGCGTTGAGCATGGCCCACTCGTTGCCGCCGAGTATCCATATCTTGGACGCCCGTATGGAATAATGGGGGTACTCCTCGTCGCAGGAGCTTATCTCGCCATCGGTGAGCACGAGAACGCCTGAGCCTTTGCTCTGGATATCGTCGGCGCGAAAGCTGAGCCGCTCCTCGCCCTCGCCCCTGGCGCTCTGCCCTTCCAAAAAGAGGCCGCTTTGCGAATCGAGGTCTATTTCAAGGACTTCGCCCACGAAGTACTCCGTGCCGTCGGGCCGCTGGCGCTCAAAGCTCACGTTGCCGCGGGCAAAGAGCAGGTTAGCGTCGCGATTGAGGCGCACGAGCTCGGCCTTGAGGCGTATGGTTTCGCCGCTCTCGTCATCCTTTATGGACAAGGCCACGCCGCCGGTGAAGAGGACGCTGGCGTCAGTACCCTCGCCGGCGCTAAAATACCGGCTTTCGTCGGCCGATTCCACGATCATGGTACGCTTGGATGGGGCGGCGCTCGGCGGCTGCACGCCGAAGTGCCCGTAAAGCCGGCCGCGCAAGTCCTCTACCCCGCCAGCCTCGGAGAGGCCCAAGGAGCGGAGCCAGGCCACGAGGCCGTAGTAATCGGTGCTGGCTATATCGAAGGGAAGGGTTTGAAGGAAAAGATCCTGCTCCGGCCGATCATCAGGCTCGGGGGCGTCCTCCTGGACTGCGCCCGAGCCTTCCGCTTGGACCGAGCCAGTTGGCAACGCTAGCGTTTCGGGACTAGGCGCGGCGTCCTGGGCTATGGCGGCCGGCGCTGCGGCAAGGAGGAGTAGGCACAGTATTCCGGGAGCGGCGCGGCGCGGCATACCCGGCCATGATAACCGCAAGAGGGGTAGCGGTAAAGCCTTAGTTAGTTCCCCGAACCTTATTGCTTCCACGCATCCTACGAAGCCATGGCATACTTGGGCACATAGTCCTTCCCCTCTTTTAAGGGCGTCCGATGTGCTTTCATCCAAACCCTTGTCTCTTCATCATTTAAGCGTAGCTTTGAAAGAAAGGGCCTGTCCGTGTAGTAGCCCTGC
>JBGSKZ010000613.1:0-4050 GCA_041741035.1 Treponematales bacterium | reverse complement strand
AAGCGGTTGCCGGGCAAGCGGTTGCCGGGCCTGCCCGGCTTCCGCCGCCCCGCTGGTACACGCCGCTCACGCAATTCCTTCAGGTAGCGGCGCTCAATCATTTTGACGCGGTCAAGCACCGTCTCACGGTTTTTAACGAACGCTGTACGCGCTGCGGATTCTGCGCCGCGGGCTGCCCGGCCGGCGCCATCTCGCTGGGCGAAAGCGGGGTCCGCATCGATACCGGCTTGTGCCTGCTCTGTTGCCGCTGTATCCACGGCTGCCCGGAGCGCGCCATAGCCCTCTCCGGGCGGCTCAAGGATAACCGGCGCATCGACGCCGCCCTCCTCGCCGATCTCAAAGCCCGGGCGAGGATCTCGCTCGGGCTCAAGCTTAAGGCTTCCGGCCTAGACGACACTTATGAAAGGAATCCGCTATGAAAAAGACCAAGACCTTCGAAGAAGCGCTGGAGGATAACCCCCTGCGTCCCCTGGTACGCGACCGCATGGAGATCATGCCCCTGGCTCGAGCGGTGGACGCCGGACGCATCGCTACGGCCCTACAGGTAGCCTGCGCCCGCGGCGATTCCAGCGCTCAACTGCTCACCCGTTTCGATATAGGCGAATTCATCGCGGTCGACAAGAGCGAGGCCATGATAGCCCTAGCCGAAACGAAGCACGCGGGCATCGCCGCCCGCTTTCAGGTCATGGATATACCGAGGCTCGGCTTTCCGGACGGGCGCTTCGACGCCGTCTTCAACCTAGCCGAGCTCCACAACTACGGCGACTGGCGGCAGGGCCTGTCCGAGATGGCCCGCGTCCTTAAGCCGGGCGGCCTCCTGATCATGAACGAGCTCAGCATCGAATCCTTCCGGCAAGGCATGGGGCCTTACTTTATGAAGAGAACGGTACACCCTTATGAGCGCATGTTCTCCGCAACGGAATTGCGCGCGGCCCTGGGCGATTGCGGCCTTGAAGCCCGGCATTTCAAAGTCAAAAACCCGTTAGGCCTGCTGCCCTACCTGATAGTCGTGGCGGTAAAACGCTAAGGCACGGTTCGCCCGCTACGACGGGGCCGAAGGCGCGCCTAAGCTCACCAAAGCCAGGGCATCATCTTGAAACGGACCCGCTTTGCATAGTCTTCATAGCCGGGCAGCTTGATCCTCAGGGCTTTATCTTCCAGATTAGTCCTGATTATCAAGGTGAGCGTCAGCGCGATAGCGGGTATGAAAGCCCAGGATGAATCGAGGAGTATCGGGGTAGCCAGGTACGTCATGAGGCCGCCGGCATAGCCGGGGTGCCTAACCCAAGCGTACGGCCCCTCGGACACGACGCTATGGCCGCGTTCGGCCTGGATGCGTACCGTTCCGGAAAAGAAGCGATTCGCGACTAAGGCCCAGGATGACAGCGTCAAGCCTCCGATAAAAGCGCCGAAGGCTAGGAGCTTTGAAGCGCTCGTATAGTGAAGCGACCAGCCAAAGCGCTCATCTAAACCGCACGCCAAAGGAAGGGCCACGCTGCCCAGCGCAAGGAGGGGCAGCATAAGCTTATCGAAGGGTTCGGCGTCTGGCCGTCCTATTGAATTAGCCCGTTCCGCCAGTATGCCGCTATCTTTCCTCGCGGCAAGGAAGCGGCTAATCGCGAAACTCACTATGCTTAGAGTGGCGTAGGCCCAAGCTTCCGGCCAGTCCCAGCGCCCGGATACCAAAAGAGGCATGAGGGGCATGCCTACGACGAATAACGCGACCAGGGTTATGGCCTTTGCCATGTAAGCGCTCTTCGATACGGCCATATTAAACCTCCTTGGGCTTAGTTCCCCGCGCCTATCCCTGCCTGTCGCCGCTCCTCCGCGAGCCTCTGGGCATCCGCCTTGGGCAGTATCGCGCCTATGCGTACATTGACCTCGGGATAGGCCTTAAAAATGCCCAGGATAAAGGCTTCGAGCTCGGCGCGAAGCGCGGGCAGAGAAGCGGCGGCAGGCTCGGGCTCGTCGGGCAGGCGGGCCAGAAGCTTGTGGTCCACGCCGCCGTCCTCTAGCATCTCAAGGAGGGCAAAGGGTTCGGCATCGTAGGCCTTGCCCGCCTGAAGGGCCCGCGAGCTAATGAGGTAGCAGTCCAGGCACTCGTCCTCATCGCCTCCAGCGGTACCCGGAATAAAGCCGTAGGGGTAGGGATAGGGCAACAGCGCGGTCCTCGTGCCACGGCGTTCCAGGCTCGCCTCGTCGTAAACGCCCTTTTCTCGGCTGCCCGCCTGGGCTTCGATAAAGATGGATAGCACCATGGCCTCCTTGCCTTCGTCTTGTCGCTTTGAGTATAGTTTAACCTTACCATGCACACTATATTTCATATATTAAAATACCATTTCATTTATTACATATTTACGAAGAGCCTATTTCGATGTACGATATGGCCGTGGTAGCCATTACACCAGCGAAGCGCTGCCGCTAGCGCGGCCTATAAGGAGAACTAACGCCATGGTAGATTTCGACTCCGTGTTTTCCGCCAACGCGAGGAACATGAAGAAGAGCGTGATACGCGAACTCCTCAAGCTCACCGTACAGCCCGAGATCATTTCCTTCGCCGGCGGCCTGCCCGCCCCCGAAACCTTCCCCGTGGCCGACTTGAAGGTCGCCGCCGGGGTCGTGTTCGACAAGCACGCGGCCAAGGCCCTGCAGTACGGCACCACGGAAGGCGACAGCGACCTCAAGGCTGAGCTTATCAAGTTCGAGGAGCGCCAGGGCGTAAGCCTTAAGGGCGAGAATCTGCTCATAGTATCGGCGAGCCAGCAGGCCCTGGACATGGTGGCCAAGCTCTTTCTGGATCCCGGCGATTACGTCATAGCCGGCCGCCCCACCTACGTGGGCGCCATACAGGCCATACAGTCCTACAGCGCCAAAGTACTGGGCATACCCTTCACGCCGGAGCAGGACGGCTTCGACATGGACGCCCTCGAGCGCTCCTACGCCAAGACCCTGCACGCGGGCGGCAAAGTCAAATACATATACGTCATACCCGATTTCCAGAACCCCGCGGGCTTTTGCTGGAGCCTCGCCAAGCGCAAGGCGCTCCTGGATTTCTCCTACAAGCACAGCCTGATCATCGTGGAAGATTCGCCCTACCGCGAGATACGCTTCATGGGCGAACACATTCCTTCCATATACCAGCTTGACCAGCACGGCGAGAACCGGGGCACGGTCATAAACTTAAAGACCTTCTCCAAGATACTGTCTCCCGGCGTCCGGGTAGGCTGGATCATGGCTAACGAGAAGATCATAAGCAAGCTCGTCATAGCCAAGCAGGCCATGGACCTCTGCACCAGCGTGTTCACCCAGAAATGGCTGGCCGAGTATATGAAGACGGGCAAGCTCTACGACGTGATCAAGAGCACCTGCGAGAACTACCGCGAGAAGAGGAATGTCATGGTGGCCTGCCTCGAGGAGTTCATGCCCAAGCGCTGGGACATAAAATGGACGAAGCCCGAAGGAGGGCTCTTCCTCTGGATATCGCTGCCTAAGTATATAAATACCGACGAGCTCGTGCTCAAGGCCGTCGAGAAGGAAAAGGTGGCCTTCGTGGTGGGCTCGGCCTTCTACTTCGACCAGCCGGAGCACAACGCTATGCGCATTAACTTTTCCTACTGCAGCCCGGAAACAATACGCGAGGGCGTGAAGCGGCTTGCCCGCGTCGTGGAGGCGGAACTGCTGGCCTATGAGGCGGGCCACCGCGCGCAGACCGCCCCGGAAGGCGTGTAATCGCCAGGCACAATACCCTGGACCATTAATACCGCCCCGCCAGGGGCGGTTTTTTATCGCCTGCCTTTGCGCTAAGGCGTTTCGTACGCTAGAATAAAGGGATGCCGCGCGAAAAGGGGCTCCCTACCGCCCTCCTCTGCTTCCTGCTTCTCATACCGGCGCTCGGCGCGCACGCGCAGATCACCCTTGCCCGCAGGGTGGCCGTATTCGATTTCGTGCCGCTTTCCGGCGCTCCGAGCAGTTACGCGCGGCTCATTGCGGACAGCCTGGCCTTGGAACTCGAGCGCGTAGGCTACCCCGCCGTGCCCATAGCCCGCCTGA
>JBGSKZ010000612.1:0-21361 GCA_041741035.1 Treponematales bacterium | reverse complement strand
AGCCCCGCCCCTTCGGCCGCGCGGCTCAGCTCCAGCATGCGCGCCGCGTCCTTCAAGTAGGCGGGGTCGGAGCGGAGGCTTATCGAGGACGCTTCGCCCATGAGCGCGGGCCCGGCGTCGAAGCGCGCTAGGCTTACCAGGGCTTCAAGATAGGCCTTGAGCTCCTGCACGAGCTCCCAGGCCAGGGCTTCCGAGCCCGAATGCCGCTCTATCCGCTTGTCCATGCTGTCGGCGAAGCTCGGCTGAGCCATTATGGCCTGGTAAGCGCCAGCGCTCATGGCGGAGAGGCGGGGGGCTAGGCTCCTTTCCAGCGCGGCTATGGATCGGCCCATAGGCGCGAGCTGTTCGGGGTCTATCTTGCCGGACAGTCGGTAAAAGCAGGGCAAGAGCGCCGTGCGAAGGAAGGAGAGGAAGCGCTCGTCTTTCAGGCTCAGGGCTTTCCACGCGCCCGTCCAGGCGGCCAAGTGCGCTTCCTGATTCTCTATACGGCTGCCCGAAAGCCTGGCGAGGGGCCGGCCCACGTATTTGCACAGCGCTATGTCGCTGAGTATGCTCCCGTTCGCTATGCGCGGGGCGTTCCAGGGCGGAGCCTTGCGCAGCTCTATGAGCAGGTCGGCTATAGTGTCGAGCACCCAGGTATGGCGGGCGCGCCAGCGGCGCCAGTCGTGGTCGCGCTGCATGCGCGGCACCATGATGTGGCTCGCGAAGGCCGCCGGGGATATGCCCGCGTCGGCTACCCGGTGCAGGACGTAGAACAAGCCGCGGTCCGAGCCCGGCGGGGCCTGTTCCTTGAAGAGGAGTTCCCGCAGCGGGGCGATGGCTAGCACCGGGTCGGTCCAATGGGCCTGGCCCTTGGCGTAAACCGCCTCGAGCAGGCGGAAGGCCCCGGAACGCAGGCGCAGGGGCCGCTTGCCGTCCAGCTCGGCCATGCCTATGAGGGCTATGCGATGCCTGAAGGGCTGCGAGCTGCCCTCGCGCTCTAGGCTCCGTATGCGCATGCGCAGCCTGTCGGAAAGCCTCAGCGAGTCGGCGTTCGCGTCGGCGTTCGCCTCCGAGCGGGGATCGGGCTGTTGGTCTTCCCGGACGAGCTCGTCGTCTTGGATGCTCATAGCCTTATGGTATCCGCATGCGCGTAAATGGTCAAATCATCGCCGCGCTCACTGAAACAGGTAGGAGGTGTAGCGCGAGCCGGCGCGGCAGAGGTAGCGACCCTCGATATCGGCGGGAGGCAGCGCCTTTCCGAATAGGAAACCCTGAGCGCTGTCGCATTCCATGGAGCGCAGCAGATAAAACTGCTCCGCAGTCTCGACGCCTTCGGCAACGACCCTTATGCCCATGCGGTGGGCCATGGCTATAGTGCTATGGACGATTTCCCTGGCCACGGAGGAGTGCGTCATGTCTTGAACGAACTCTTTGTCTATTTTGAGGCTGTCCACCGGAAGGTCTTTAATGTAGTTCAATGACGAGTAGCCCGTGCCGAAATCGTCCACCGCTACCGCCACGCCCAGGGACTTGAGCCTGGCAAGCGCGGCTCCGGCATCGAGCGGTTTGGACAGGAGCACGCTTTCGGTTATTTCAACGGTGAGGTTTTCGGGGGCTAAGCCCTCTTCGTCGAGGGCCTCGAGTATTATTTGGGTAAAATCGTCCCGCTCGAGCTGCATGGCCGAAATATTGACGGCGACGCGAAGATGCTTGGTGTTGGTTCTGCACCACAGCGCTCCCTGGGCGCAGGCATTATGGAGCACGAGCCTGCCCAGCTTATGGATGAGCCCGGTTTCCTCGGCCAAGGGTATAAAGCTGTCGGGGCCTATGTCTCCCCTCAGCGGGTGCTTCCAGCGAGCCAGCGCTTCCACTCCTTCGATGAGGCCGTCGCGTACGCGGACGACGGGCTGGTAATGCACCTGAAGCCGCTTCCCCTCGACGGCGTCCCTGAGCTCCGCTTCCAGGCGCGTTTTCCCGCGCTGCTTGGCGAATATGCCCTGGTCGAAGCGCAGGATGCCGTCCTTGCCCTGGCTTTTACAGCCCTGCATGGCCAGGTCGGCGGCCGAGAGCAGGCTTTCTTCATCCTGGCCATCTTGCGGCCATACGGCTATGCCTATGCTGGCGCGCAGGGAGTAGCCGCCTTTTTCCGTATACACTTGGCTTAGGAAGCTATCCCTTATGAGCCCGGCGGCTTGGTCGGCATCAAGGGAGCTCCGTATATTTATGAGTATGCTGAACTCATCGCCGCCGGTACGCGCTAGATAGCACCCTGACTGAAGCGTATCCTGCAGGCGCATGGCGGAGGCCTTGAGTATGCGGTCGCCTTCCTCGTGGCCGTAATCGGTGTTGAAGCGCTTGAAGTTGTCGAGGTCGGCCATGATGACCGCTATTGGGCTTTTGCCGTCATTGGCCAGTTTAATGGCGTTTCGGACGGCGTCTGAGAACAGCGCGCGGTCAGGCAGGCCTGTCAGCTTGTCATGGTGATGCGCATGCCGCAGCCGTTCCTGGGCTTCCCTGGCTTCGGTGACATCGTGGACTATGCCCACGTAGCGCAGCGAGTCATGCTCAAGCCCGCCGCGGTCCGGGGCGAGCGCCACGGTAAGCTCGTCTATCCGTATATGGCCGCGCGCGTCCGTTCGAGCCAGTTCGCCGCTCCAGAAACCCACGGTGGCGAGCGCCGCGCGCGCGTTGGCCAAGGCTTCCGCGTTGCCCGGCTCGGGATAGAGCCCGTCGAGCGGCAGGGGCAATACGGCGCTTTCGAGGCGCATGAGCCCTTCAAGGGCCGGATTGGCGAAATGTATGGACAATGAGCCATCGGCTATGAAAACGCCGTCGCTCATGATCGATACAAGGGTGCGGGAGAAGGCCTGCAGGGCTTCTCCCGGTAGGCTATGGCCTTCTGTGTCCTTGGCATTGTCAAAACGCATAGCTGTAGTACCGCCCAGGACCGGAAGAAACGCGAAAAGCGGACGACCGGCAGATTCTGTGCTTATATTGTAGCATACTTGCGTCTCTGCATGGAAGGAGAAAACATGCTGAAGCTGAGCGCCGCCCTGCTGCTTGCCGCTTTGAGCGCCGCCCCCGCTATTAATCCCGATATACTCTGGCGGGAGGCCGTGGCCGCGCATACCAAAGCCGAGGCCTATGGCCCCGGCCGTACCGTGATCCTTATACAGGAACTGAGCCCTGAGGGGGCGGTGGTATCCTATGAACGCGGCGAGACCCTTACGGATTGGCGGGGCGCCAAGCCGGTGGTCACACTGGTGGCGGCCGAGAAAAACGGCAAGGACGTCAGCGAGGAGTGGAAGAAACGGGTGGCCAAACAGGGCGGCGACGAAGGCGGCCCTCCGGAGGGCTTCGACGCGAGCCCGGTCATTTCGCGTTATACCGAGGCCGTGAGGCTGGGAGAGGCCGCGATAGGCGGGGATAGTATGGGTTTACCCTACACGCTGACGACGGGCAAGGCGGAAGCCGCGGGCACTATGCGCTTCGGCGCCGACGGCAAGCTCGTCGCCGTGGACCAGCGCTGGACCAAGCTGCCCCTCTTCGTGACGGCTTTGAGCGCCTCCTACAGCTATGCCTACCATGACGGAGCCCTCGTGGTGCGAGCCCTGACTTTGGACGCGGAAGGGACCATACTCTTCGTCAGGAAGCGCTTCCGCATGGAGTTCAGCTTTTCAGAGTGGCAGAGAAAGCCTCAGTAAGCAGCCCTGGCCAGATCGAAGCGGGGCAGTTCCTCGGCTCGCATGGCGGCGTAGAGGAAGAGCTCGAGGAGCACCCGCTCGTGCGCCTGCCCCATGGATCTCAGCCGCGCGTCGGTATCGACGCCGAAGGCCACGAGCTCGGCGCAACGCCGCGGGGACCAGCGTTTCCGGGCGGCGTCATACTGGGATAAGAGCTTTCTGCTCGTGATGCGCAGGGAGCGGGCGGCCGTCTCATAGGGCTTGCCCTGGGCCAGGGCCGCGTGCAGGCCGGCCAAGCGCCTGAACGACCAGAGCAGCCCCGCCAGCAGGCCCACTCCGTTGCCGTCTCGGTTGGCTAGTATGGCGGCGAGCACGTCGAGGGCCTGCTCGAAGCTGCCCTGCGCCATGCGGTCAAAGAGGCTGAAGGCGTCTTCGGAGCGATTGTGGCTAATATAGCGCTCCACGTCCTCTTCCCGAATGCGCGCGCCTTTGGGAAAGAAGAGCGCCAGCCGCGAGCACTCCACCTTGAGCGCCTCGGTGTTGTTTTCTACGAGCTCAAGCACCGCTTCTATGGCTTCGGGTTCCGCGCTTAAGCCCTGAGCCGAGAAGTAATCCCGCACCCAGCGCTCCATTTCCGCGCCGGACAGTTCCCAGAAGATCCTCTTCGCGTCCTTGGGAACCGCGTCCTCTATGGCTTTGTCTACGCCGTAGCCTTCCGATACCAGCACGAGCACCGTGCGCTCCGGGGGATTCTTGGCATAAGCTACGAGGGCCTGCACGTCCGATTTGAGCTTAACCGCTTCCGCGCCTAAGTACTGCACGAATTTCCCGGCCGAAAAGAGCGAGCCGTTCAGGAGGAGATCCAGGAGCCTCGTTACGTCGATATCCTGGGCGTAAATTCTATGCTCTTCGGGCTTTTCTCCCCATTCCTTGGCGCAGCGCTCTAGGCTCTGGCGTATGAATTCGCTCCGCCTTCCCAATTCCGGGCCGCCTACGATGAGAATGGGTTCCATGGCTGGTCAATAGTTCCTGATAATGCCGCGGAGGCGGCCTAAGATGCGCACGTCCTGGGTAAAGATAGGCGCGTAGGCCGGATTTTCCGCGGCCAGCCTGATGCGGCCCTTCTCGCGGTAGAAGCGCTTGAGGGTAACGGAGTCCTCCAGCATGGCTACTACGATATCCCCGTTGTCGGCCAGTTGTTTTTGCTCTATGACGGCCACGTCGCCGTCCAGTATGCCCGCGCCCATCATGCTGTCGCCTCGTACGCGCAGGGCGAAGCAGCGGCCTTTATTGACCATGGCTGAGGGCACGAAAACGGTATCCTCGAAGTTCTCGTCCGCGAAAATTGGCTTGCCCGCCGCCACGTTGCCCAGGATGGGTATCTCGGTTACCGGAGACTCCGATACGGTCTTGCCCAGTATCTCGATGGAGCGCGAACGGTTCTCTCCCAGGCGGAGGTAGCCCTTCTTCTCCAAGGCTTTAAGGTGGTCATAGCCGCCCTTTACGCTTATGCGGAAATTATCCGATATCTCGCGTATAGTGGGAGGGCAGCGCCGTTCCTGCTGGTAGCGCTCGATATACTCGAGGATTACCTTCTGGCGTTCCGTTAGTTCTTTCATTCCCCTGCCTCAATCCCGAACTTCTTGATCTTCGCGTGTAGATTGCTTGGATAGACGCCCATAGCTTCGGCAGCCTTGGCGATATTGTACTGCATCTTTCGTAAAATGTGGAGTAAATATCGCCGCTCGAATTCTTCCCTGGCCTCGCTGAGCCTTAGCGAGAGCAGCTCTCCGAGATCGCAGGGCTCGGGGGCCGGTTCGGCCGCCTGGCCGAAGCCTCCTCCCATGCCGCTGAGGAAATGCGCTATGGTCTTTGCCGTAAGGGCGCTTTCGTCGCTCATGACCGATATGCGCTCGATAAAGTTCTTAAGCTCGCGCACGTTGCCCGGCCACTCGTGGGCGGCCAGTATGGCCATAGCCTCGGTTTCCAGGCTGCGGGAGGCGCCGTTGGCGTGCTTATCCAGGAATACGCGGGCTAATAACGGTATGTCCTCGCGCCGCTCGCGCAGGGCGGGCATGCGTATGGGAATGACGTTAAGCCTGAAGTAAAGGTCTTCACGGAAGCGGCCCTGCGCTATCTCCTCGCGGAGGTCTTTGTTCGTCGCCGCTATGACGCGCACGTCGGATTCCAGGGTTTCCTCGCCGCCTAAGCGCTCGAAGCGCATTTCCTGTACGGCTCGCAGTACCTTCGCCTGGGCGGAGAGGCTCATGTCAGCGATTTCGTCCAGGAAGAGGGTGCCGCGGTGGGCCAGCTCGAACTTTCCCTTTCGCCGCGATACGGCGTCGGTAAAGGAACCTTTTTCATGGCCGAAGAGTTCGCTCTCGATCAGGGTCTCCGGAATGGCCGCGCAGTTTACCGCTATGAAGGGGCCTTCCGAGCGCTCCGAGAGCTCATGTATGCGCCGGGCCGCCAGTTCCTTGCCGGTACCGTTGTCTCCCGTGATGAGCACGCGGGCGTCCGATTTGGCGCTCTGCTCTATGAGCGAGCGCACTTCCTGTATGGCCTTGGATCCGCCCAGTATGTCGTCGGCCTCCACTGCCTTGCGCTTAAGGCGCGCGTTTTCGATCCGCAGCTTAACCAGGGCGTGCGCGTTTCGCACCGCGGTCGACAAACGGTCTATGGACAAGGGCTTTTCTATGAAATCGAAGGCACCCAGCTTGAGAGCGCTCACCGCCAGGTCTATGCTGGCATGGCCGGATACCACGATGACTTCAATGCCAGCATAGGCGGTTTTTATGGCCTTTAGCACGTCTATGCCGCCCATGCGGGGCAGCCACACGTCGAGGAGCACGAGTTCCACGCTTTCCCGCTGGAGGATATCGAGGCCAACGGGCCCGTCTTCGGCGACCAGTACCCGGTAACCCTCGTCTTCGAGTATATCCTTGACGGTCGAGCGTATGCCGGGTTCATCGTCTATGACGAGTATGGAGCTCATGCGATTCATTCCTTAATTGTTGAAGCATCGTCGGCTGGCAGATCGATGATGAAGAGGGTGCCCTGCCCCGGAGGGGACTCGTACCGTATGGAGCCGCCGTGCGCAGCTATGATGTGCTCGACTATAGCCAGCCCCAGACCCGTCCCGGTGGGTTTCGTGGAAAAGTACGGCGTAAAGATGCGTTCGCCGATTTCTGGCGCTATGCCGGGCCCATCATCCCTGAGCTGCAGTCTACAATAGCGGCTATCCTCGGTTTTGACAAGGTCGCAGCGTATCCATACCCGGCCCGTCCCGCCCGTCGCGTCGGCGGCGTTGGATACGAGGTTGACCAGGACCTGCTTCAGGTGCCCCCGATCGGCGCGTATGCGGAGCTCCGCGTCGACCCCGCCTATTTCTATGGCCAGCCCGGGCCAGGAGGTATCGAAGAGGTAGAGAGCTTCCTCTATGAGCTCTCTTAGCTTGAACCAGGTCTTGTTGGGTTCTGGCAGGCGGGCGAAGTCGCGGAATTCGGAAAGCAGCCCTTCCATGGCCGCGGATTCCTGGACGATGGCGAGCATGGACTTCTCGAGTATGCCGTCGATGGACTGCGGCGACTCGCGCCAGCGCTTGAGCACGCGCTCCGCGGATAGCCGTATGGGGGTGAGCGGGTTGCGTAGCTCATGCGCCAGTCGCCTGGCCATATCCTGCCAGGCCAGGAGGCGCTCGCTCCGCATCTGGTCGCCTTTATGCCGCTCGATTCGCGATAGAGACGCGTTGAGCGCCTCGATAAGGCGGCCCGCCTCGTCGCCAGGCTTTGCCAGATAGGCCGCCTTGGCTGCCCCGGCGTCTATGCGGCGTATGGCGTCCTCGAGCGCCGCGAGCGGCTCTACGAGGCGGTCTGAGGCGAGGACGGCGAAGAGCGCCGCTAAGGCCAGCAGTGACAGGCCGAAGGCGGCGCCGAAGAAGAGTATAGTCCCTCCGGCGTTATCGGCCAGCGCGCCTGCGGGGGCTAAGGATTGCCTGGCTATGCGTAAGCTTTCGGCCGCCCGCTCGGCCTCCTCCGCTACGCGCATAGTCACGGAAGCCGCTATGAGCCTGCCGTCGGGCACGGTGCCGGCCTCGCGGGTGAAATACCGGGAGTAGCCGGCGCCCGCCATGGAGAAACGCTGCAGAAAGGCGCTGGTCTCAGCGGGGAGGGCGCCGCTGGAGCGCAGCTCGGGGGGGCCGTAATAGCCTATGCTGCCTTCGCGGTAATAGAGCTCAACGGCGGCGATGGCTGGGTTGCGTTCATGCAAGGCGGCGTAGGCGGCGGAGGCGTCGGCTCCGCGCGCGGCAAGAACCGGGGCTAAGTCCCGTTCAGAGGCGTACTTAAGGTCGCGTTCCTGCGCCGCATAGTACGCTAAAAGGCGTTCAAGCCCCGCGTCCAGCCCGTCGCGCACCGCCTGGGAAGCCGGCGCCCGATACGCTTTCAGGGCTTGCGCGCCGAGGAAAAGCAAAGGCGGCGCCACGGACATGAAGGCGCAGCTTAAGAAGAGAACCAAGGTGCGCGCCCTGGTGGCCGCTCCCCAGCGTTTGGCGCGCAGATCCTTTAGCAACCTGGATAGCAGCGCTAAAAATATCGCCGCCAGCGCCGCCGGCAGGAGGAGAAAGAGCGCCTGCATGGCGCCGCCGCGTAGGCCGGACTCGGCCGCGGAGCGCGTAAGGGCGCCGTCCATATAAAGATACAAGCCTATGCTCGATACAAGGTATATGACGCTTATGAGTATGGCGTCACCGTTGTGGCTCTGCTTCCTACCCAGAAAGGGCATTATTCCTCTTCAAAGCGATTGGTGAAGAGCTTCTCTATGGCGGCGGCGGCCTCCGCTTCGTCCTCGCCTTCGGCGATGATCAGTATGGTGCTGTCATAGCCGGCGCCGAGCGTGATGATGCCCATGATACTCTTGGCGTTTATGCGGTCGCCGTTTTTTTCAAGGAAGATGCGCGATTTGAATTTTCCGGCCGTCTGCACGATCATGGCTGCGGGGCGGGCGTGGATGCCCGCCCGGTTTTTTATGACGGTTGTCTTCTCTACCATGTGATGAGCTCTCCCTTAAATGGATTCGTCTCTGCCGAAATAGATAGCCCGCGCGCTTTCGCTCTCCAGCCAGCGCAGGATGTTTTGGTTAAACTCCTTGGCCGAGTGGTAGCCCATTTTCTTAAGGCGTTCGTTCATGGCCGCCGTCTCTACGATGATGGGAATGTTACGGCCGGGCTTAACCGGTATGTCAAGCTTGGGCACCATGACGCCGAGTATGTCCTCGGTGTTTTCGTCCGTGCCTATGCGGTCGTATACCTTGTTGGAGTCCCACTCCTCAAGCTTGCATATCAGCTGCACCTGCTTCTTATCCCTGATGGCGCCTACGCCGAAGAGGTGGGTGACGTTGATTATGCCCAGGCCGCGTATTTCCATGTGGTGGCCTATGACTTTATTGGCCCCGGAGCCCATCAGGATATTACCGCTTACGCAGCGTATCTCGACCACGTCATCGGCCACGAGCCGGTGCCCGCGCTCGATGAGCTCCAGGGCCGTTTCGCTCTTGCCCACGCCCGAATCGCCGGTCAGGAGTATGCCTATGCCGTACACCTCGACGAGCACGCCATGTACGCTGGTTTTCGGGGCGAATACGGTAGCCAACACGCGCATGAGCCTGGCGGCGAGTTCGGTAGAGGACAGGGTGGACAGCAATATGGGGCAATCGGCGGCCTCGGCGGCCTCGGCGAATTTGGGCTCGGGGGCTTGGCCGTTGGCTATGACGAAGCAGGGTATGGGGTAGGAGAAGATCTTCGGTATGCCCTCAAGCTTATCCTCTGAGGCGAGTAGGCGCAGATAGGCGGCCTCTCCCTGCCCGATAAGCTGTATGCGCTGGTACGCGAAGTCCTCGAAGAATCCGGAAAGGGCGAGGCCGGGGCGGTTGATATCCGGCCCGCTTATCTCCCTGCCGAGGCCCTTCCGCCCGCCTATGCAGCGGAGCTCCAGGGCGTCATGCTCCTTGAGGTCGAGATCGAGAAGGTCGAGTACCGTGAAGCGCTTGGTTTCCATTGCGGCTAGCATAATCCGAATCCCTCCATTACGCAATCAGAAGCGCGGGTTTCGGGTCGGAGGCGAAAAAAAGGCCGTATCGGAAGAAATTCCGGTACGGCCGTGCAAGGCGGTCAGGCGGGGCTATTTTTTATCCTGCACCTTCTTTTTTTCCTTGTTTATTTTTTGTTCTAGCGTATCGATAAGCTTATCCATGCCGGCGATGAGTTCGAAGTCCGTTTCGCTTACGTGTGCCTGGGTCCCCCAGCGGAAATTCACGGTGCAATCGCATTGAAACTGCTTGCCCTTGGTAAAGGAGAACAGCAGATCGACGATCAGGTCCCTTGCATAGGCTATGCGCTCGAGCTTTTTGTCCAAGTACGCCCTGTTGGCGTCGCTTAGGTCAAAGTGCACGGAACGGACGTCTATTGTCATGAAAACCTCCTTGACGGCGGCGCTTGCGCGCGAGCCGCCCTGCCTGTGTTCTGGCGCGACGCGAGGCCTTGAACCCCGCGGGCGCCCCTAGCTGTGCCTAGCCGTGCTTGCGGCTAAACGATGAATCCATATTAAGTTCCTGGCGGTATTTGGCCACGGTCCTGCGAGCAAGCTTTATGCCTTTTTTTATCAGCAGATCGCTGATATCCTGGTCTGACATGGCGCGCGATTCGGCCTGGATAAGCTCCTTTATCAGCTGCTTTACGCCTTCTTTGGAGAACCGGGAGCCCTTGGACCCCGAGCCGGAAATGCTGTTGGTGAAGAAGTAGCGCAGCTCGAATATGCCCCAGTCGGTCTGCACGTACTTTTTGCCCGCTATGCGCGATATCGTCGTTTCATGCACGCCCACCTCGGCGGCTATGTCCTTCAGGGTTAGCGGCGCGAGGTATTTAGGTCCGCGCGCGAAAAACTGGCGCTGGAACTCCACGATGGAGCGCACGACCTTGAGCAGGGTTCGGTTGCGCTGATGAATGCTCTGGATGAACCAGCGGGCGCGGCGTATGTTATCCTTCACGAAGGTATCGGTCTCTTTGTCGTGTTTGCTGCCCGAAAGCTCGTCAAAGAAGGGATTGATGCCTATGACCGGCAGTTCCTCGTCGTTGATTACGATGACGAATTCCCCATCTTTGAGCTTAACCTGCACGTCCGGCGTTACGTAGCGCGTCTCCTCGGCCGAGTACTGTCGGCCGGGGAAGGGGTTCAATTTCTTGATGAAAGCCATGGTATCGGCCATGTCCTGGTCGCTCAGCTTGAGGCGCTTCTGAATCTCCGCGTGCTTACCGTGTTCCAGCTGCTCGATATAGTCGCGCAGGACGACGAGGGCCGCGGCGGGGGCATCGGGGGACAGGAGCGTCTGCACCACGAGCGATTCCCTGTAGTCGGCCACGCATACGCCCGCCGGCTCAAGGCTCCGAACCACCGCCATGACCATGTTTATAGTGTCGTGATGCGAACCCTGGCAGAGAGCGTAGGGATCTTCCTTGTAAAAGCCGTCCGGGTCGAGGTTCTGTATGAGCTTTTCGCCTATGTCGCGCTGATCGGGCGAGAGCGGCTGCAGCCTGAGCTGCCAGAGGAGGTGATCCTGCAGGGTTTCCGCCACGGTAATGGCGCCTTCGAGGAACATGCGCTTGGCGTCGGAATCGTCGTCATTGGAGCGGCTCCAGCCCGGATCCGAGCTATCCTCGAAGAGGCGTTGCGCCTCGGAATCGGCTTCGCGTTCCTCTTTTATCGATTCAAGGGAGAGGGTGGAGCGATCCTCTATGATTTCGAGGGCGGGATTGGCCTCGATTTCCTGTTGGATTTCCTCCTTGAGCTCTTGGAGGGGTAGCGACATGAGACGTATTGACTGTATCATCTGAGGGCTCAGCTTCTGGCGCTGTTCCTGGATGATTGATGGCCTCTGGAGCTGCAAGCGCGATCCCCCTTGAGTGATAAAAAGCCCTGCTAGTTCAATGTTATAGCAAAGGCGTCCAATGTCAAGCCGGACGGGAAGGCAATAAAAGCGGGCATTATACAAGAACCGTGCCTTTTTTCACCGTATTAGTGAAGATTGGCTTGACGCTTAAAAAAAAAGTTTATTATTTTTACAGCATATCCCATTCTGCGCTGTTCGCTCGTTGTGTATCGAACTCGCGCGTATCAAGGGCATCACAATTATAGAGCGAGGCTATGTCTAAACAAGCAAAACGAGGCGGCGAGGACGATGCCGACCATAAGGGCCCCGAGCGGCCGCAAGCGACCCAACAGGAGCCAGCCCCGGATTCAGGGACCGAGCGAGCCGATGAGCAGGCCCAGGGCGCGTCCGGCCACCCGCGGCCGGCGGAGCAGGACGAGCGGGTAGCCAAGCTCGAGGAAGAGCTTTCCTCGCTTAAGGACCAGTACCTTAGGAAGCTGGCCGACTACGAAAACTTCCGTAAGCGCATGTTCCGCGAGAAAGAGGATGCGGTCGGCTATGCCAACACGCAGATACTCACCGATCTGGTCACGGTCCTTGACGACTTTGACCGCGCGGTACACAGCAGCGAGAGTTCCCGGGACTTTCAGTCCCTTCACGACGGCGTGGTCATGATACACCGCAGCCTTCTTTCCACCCTGGAGAATAAATACGGCTTATCCCGCTTCGATTCGCTGAATCAAGCCTTTGACCCCAACAGGCATGAGGCCATGATGAGCGAGCAGGGAGACTGCGAGGAGCCGGTCGTGGCGGAAGAGTACGTGAAAGGCTATATGCTCAAGGAGCGCGTGCTGCGCAGCGCCAAGGTCAAGGTGCGCATGCCCGGGCCGTCGACGGATCAGGCTTAAACAGAAACGAATATAAAGGCGCGGCTTTACGCGCTTAAGGAGAAGATTATGGGCAGGATTATAGGAATCGATCTGGGGACGACGAACAGCTGCGTATCCGTCATGGAGGGCGGCGAGCCTATCGTCATAGCCAACTCCGAGGGCCAGCGCACCACTCCCTCGATAGTGGGCTTTACCGGCAAGGGCGAGCGGGTAGTGGGGCAGCCTGCGAAAAACCAGATGATTACCAACCCCGAAAACACCGTGTATTCGATTAAGCGTTTCATGGGCCGCCGCTACGACGAGCTTAAAAACGAAACCACGCTCGTGCCCTATAAAGTCGTGCCGCACCAGAACGACGTGCGCGTCGACATATCCGGCAAGCTCTATAGCCCCCAGGAGATTAGCGCGTTTGTCCTGCAGAAGATGAAGAAGACCGCGGAGGACTACCTCGGCGAGCCGGTTACCGAGGCCGTTATCACGGTGCCCGCGTATTTCAACGACGCGCAGCGCCAGGCTACCAAGGACGCCGGCAAAGTCGCCGGCCTTGAGGTGAAGCGCATCATCAACGAGCCGACCGCAGCCGCGCTCGCCTACGGCTTCAACAAGGACCAAAAAAAGGAAAAGACCATCGCCGTCTATGACTTGGGCGGCGGTACCTTCGATATTTCCATATTGGAGCTGGGCGAGGGCGTGTTCGAGGTTAAGAGCACCAACGGCGATACCCACTTGGGCGGCGACGATTTCGACCGACGCATCATGCAATGGCTCGTCGATGAATTCAAGAAGGATTCCGGCATCGATCTGTCCCAGGACCGCATGGCCCTACAGCGCCTCAAAGAGGTATCCGAGAAGGCCAAGATCGAGCTCTCCAACACGCAGCAGGCCGATATAAACCTTCCCTTCATAACCGCCGACGCCTCGGGGCCTAAGCACCTTCAGAAGAGCCTTACCCGGGCCACCTTTGAACGCTTAGTCGAGGATCTGTTCGATAAATCGAAAGAGCCTTGCCGTAAGGCCATGGCCGACGCGGGCGTAACCGCCGCCCAGATAGACGAGGTCATACTCGTGGGCGGCTCCACCCGCATACCCAAGGTTCAGCAGATCGTGAAGGAACTGTTCGGCAAAGAGCCGAGCAAGGGCGTGAACCCCGACGAGGCCGTGGCCGTAGGCGCGGCCATACAGGGCGGCATACTCGGCGGCGACGTCAAGGACGTGCTCCTTCTTGACGTTACGCCCCTCTCCCTGGGCATCGAGACCCTGGGCGGCGTGTTCACCAGGCTTATACAGCGTAACACTACCATACCCTGCCGCAAGAGCCAGATCTTCAGCACCGCCGCGGACAACCAGAACACGGTATCCATACACGTGCTCCAGGGCGAGCGCGAGATGGCTGGCCAGAACCGCACGCTCGGGCGCTTCGACCTTGAGGGCATACCGCCGGCTCCTCGCGGCGTGCCGCAAATCGAGGTTACCTTCGATATCGACGCGAACGGCATAGTCCACGTGTCGGCCAAGGACCTCGGCACGGGCAAGGAGCAGAAGATACGCATAGAGGCGTCTTCCGGGCTCAACGACTCGGATATCGACCGCATGGTACGGGAAGCCGAAGCGCACGCGGACGAGGATAAGCGCGAGCGCGAGCGCGCCGAGGCGCGGAACGAAGCCGATACCCTTATGTACGCCACGGAGAAGTCCCTTAAAGACTACGGCGACAAGGTGAGCGCCGAGGACAGGGCGAAGATCGAGGCCGGCATAGTGGAGCTGAAAGAGGCCCTGCAGTCCAACGACGCCGAGCGGATGAAGGAAAAGACCGAAGCCCTCAAGCAAGCCAGCTATAAGCTCGCCGAGGAAATCTATAAGAACGCCGCTCCTAATGCCCAGGGCGAACAGGGCCAGGCGGAGCCCGGCCCCGAGTCCCCCGCGTCGGATTCGGATTCGGGTTCGAGCGCGGGCGCTGAAGACGCCGACTATCGCGTCGTAGACGACGAAGACAAGAAATAGGCTGAAGTATCGTGGCTAAGCGCGACTATTACGAAGTCCTTGGAGTCCCTAAGGGAGCGACCAAGGATGACATCAAGAAGGCGTACAGGAAGCTCGCTATCCAGTATCATCCGGACAAGAACCCCGGCGATAAGGCTTCCGAGGAACGCTTCAAAGAGGGCACCGAGGCTTACGAAGTGCTCGGCGACGATCAAAAGCGCGCAGCTTACGATCAGTTCGGCTTCGCCGGCGTAGAAGGCATGGCCGGCGGCCAGGGCGGCCAGGATTTCTCCAACGTCTTTAGGGATTTTGAGGATATTTTCGGCGGCATGGGCGGCTTCTCTAACATCTTCGATAACCTCTTCGGGGGCTCCATGGGCGGCGGCGCCAGGCGCAGGGGCGAAACGCCCCGTGGCGCCAACCTTCGCTACGACCTTGAGCTGTCCTTTGAGCAGGCCGTGTTCGGCACGCAGGTGGAGATAGCCTACAGCCGCGACGAATCCTGCGCCGTATGCGGCGGTTCCGGTTCCGAGTCCGGCGGCGGGCGCAAGGTATGCCCCACCTGCCAGGGCTCAGGCCAGGTGCGCAGGAGTTCCGGCTTCTTCTCCATAGCCAGCCCCTGCCCCAGCTGCGGCGGCGAAGGACATATAGTCGACAAGCCCTGCAAGTCCTGCGCGGGCTCCGGCCTGGCCAAGAAAAAGCAGAAAATTAAGGTGACCATACCCGCCGGCATGGATGACGGCAGAAGGCTGTCCGTGGCGGGCCAGGGGGATTCCGGCCCTAACGGCGGGCGGCCCGGCGACCTCTTCGTATTCGTGCACGTGAAGCCGCACGAATTCTTTGAGCGCGACGGCTACGATCTGTATTGCGCCGTGCCCATATCCATAGCCAAGGCGAGCCTGGGCGGCGAGATAACCGTGCCCACGATAGACGGGAAAAAGGTGACGGTTACCGTGCCGATCGGCACCCAGCACGGCAAGATGCTCCGCCTCCGCGAGGAAGGCGTGCCCGGCGCGAACGGCAGCGCCCGCAGGGGCGACATGTATATTAAGCTCATGGTGCAGGTGCCCGCTAAACTCAGCCGCAAAGGCAAGGAGCTCCTTGAGGAATTCCTCAAAACCGAGGGCGACGTGGCCGAACCCAGGCCGCTTCGGCTTTCCGAGCTTAAATAAAAAAGCGGCCGATCGGCATTATCCGATCGGCCGTTTTCTTTGGGGCCCGGTTCATCCTTAGGGCAGTATCGATAGGGCTTCGTAGCCCGCCTTTTCCACCGCTCCGCGCAACATGTTCGCGTCGAGCGCGGGCCCTTCCACGCTGGCCTTCCCGCTTGTCAGGTCTACGCTCACGCTGCCCACGCCGGGCACCGCCTCCAAAGCTGTTTTTACCCGCATGACGCAGTGCCCGCAGCTCATGCCCCCTATGCTCACTATGCTTTTCATGTAAACTCCTCTTAGCCTAGCTTAGCGATGGGCTCTAGGCCCGTATCAATAAGCCGCGGCGGCTTTTGCCGCGTTCAAGGCTTTCTCGTAGTTCGGCTCCTGGGCGATCTCGGGCACCTGCTCGGTATATACCACTTTGCCCGCGGGATCGACCACGACCACCGCGCGCGAGAGGAGCCCCGCCAGGGGGCCGTCTATCAGTTCGGCGCCGTAGGCCTTGCCAAAGGCCCTATCCCTCATCTCGGAAAGGGTTATGACGGCGTCTATGCCTTCCGCCTCGCAGAAGCGCTTCTGGGCGAAAGGAAGGTCCCTGCTTATGGTCAGGACGACCGCGCCTCCGAGTTCCTTGATCTTCTTATTGAACGCCCGAGCGCTCGCCGCGCAGGTGCCGGTGTCCAGGCTCGGCACTATATTGAGTATGCGTACCTTGCCCTTGAAATCGGCCAGGCTCACTTCGCTCAAGTCCGCCTTGGTGAGCTTAAAATCAGGCGCGGTCGCGCCGATTTTTGGGAGCTCGCCTACGCTGTGTATGGTTCCGCCCTTTAACGTTATAGTTGCCATGGGTCTCTCCTTAAGCATTGATATACTATTACTTCACTCATAAAATACGAAGCTATTCCCGCCGAATCAAGCTTGCCTTAGCATTTGCCCTGGCGTATGCTGTTTTTTGCCATGAAAAAAGCCAGCGCGCCTAACGCAGCCTATGCGAAGCCTATTACGCGGGCTTTGCCCGACATCCGCCTCCCGGAGCCCCGCCTGCACCTTTGGTTCCTTGCCCTGATGCGCATCCTCGCCTGGCCCTACCTGCGCCTGGCCCAAGGCAACAGCGGCTTGGCGATATGGGGAGCGGCGCGCCTTGTGGAGGCCTTCAGGGCCGCTTTGGCCAAAGAAATCCGGCTCATCGTGGCCTTTAGGCATCCCTTTGGCGACGAGGCCCAGGTGCTAGGCTGGCTTTTCCTGCGGGGCGTGGAAATCGAGGCAAAGCGCCTAGGCGTGAAGCTCGCGCGCCGGCCGCATGCGCTGTTCGTTCACGGCTATGAAGTGCCCCGCTGGAGCGGCGCGCTCGTGCGATGGATGCTGCCGCGCGCTGGCGCTATGCCCGTGCACCACGCGAAAATGGATAGGGACGGCATGGCCCGCATACGCGGAGCGATAGAGGATGGCGACTATCCCCTGGCCTTGGCGCCTGAGGGGCAGGTAAGTTACGCGAGCGATTGGCTGCCCCGCCTCGAGCAGGGCACGATGCGCTTAGGCCTCGCCGCGGCGGATGACCTTGCGCGAAAAGATCGAAAAGAGCCGGTGCTGGTACTGCCGCTTTCCGTGCACCGGCGTTACTCGGCGCGCTCGGAAGCCGGATTGAAGCGTTTGCTCTCCGCGCTCGAGCGCTCCCTCGGCCTTCCGCGTGGCCCGGGGGCGGCCTCGGCCAGGGAACGCCTTGGCAAGGCGCGGGACGAGCTTATCGTACGCGCCGAGCGTTTCTACGGCCTGGCTCCCGAGCCCCTTGGCCTGCTCGAGGAGCGCCTTGCCGCCGTGGTGCTCGCGGCCGTGGAAAGCGGCGAGCGCCTGCTCGGGATACGCCACAAGCCTCTGGCCCTCATCGACCGCGTATACGGCATACGCCAAAAGGGCTGGGATCTCATTTTTCTTTCTAGCGACCCCCGCGCCTTGCCCCCCTTGGACCGCGCGCTCGCCGACCGCAGGGCGGCGGAGGCTTGGTACGCCATGAGGCACATGGAGCTGGCGGATTTTGCCTGGTATTTCCGCACGGAGCTGCCCCCTGCGGCTAGCCTTAGCGATGACGATGACGGTGGCGCCTTAAGCCCCGCGATGATAGAATATGCGCAGAATCTTTGGGACTTGGCCAATAGGCTTATGGGAGGCGCTATTTCCGGGCGCAGGAACATACGGCCGCACGCGAGCGTTATTATCGCCGCCGAGCCTATTAATTTAAGCGCTATGCTCGCGGAATACCGCAAGGACCGCAGGCTCTGCGCGGAACGGGCTACGGCCGATTTAGCCGCGGCGTACAATGGCTGCATAGAGGAGTTCAAACATGGATAACGCAACGGCGGCGGTAGGCGCGGGCGAAGGCAAGCTGGCCGTAAGGACCAAGCTCGGCTTCGGCGTGGCGGACCTGGGGGGCAACCTCTTCTTCACGGCCATGGGTTTCTGGTCTATGAATTATCTTACGGATACCGTAGGCATACCCGCGGCCCTGGCCGGCATGGCGGTAATGGTGGCCAAGATATGGGATGCCGTAACCGATCCGATGATGGGCTACATATCGGACCGCACGCGTTCGCGCATGGGCAGGCGCCGGCCCTATATGATATTCGGGGCGCTGCCATTGCTCCTAAGCTCTTGGCTGTTCTTTACCGCGCCCTCTTTACAGGGTCCGGCGGCACTCACCGCCTGGGCAATAGCCACGCTCTGCCTCCTCAATACCGCCTATACTGTCGTCAATATACCCTACGGATCGCTTACCCCCGAGCTTACCAAGGACTACCACGAGCGTACGAGCCTCAACGGCTACCGCTTTGGCTTCGCGGTCATAGGCACCATACTTGGCGCGGCCATCGTGTTGCCCCTCGTGGGCCTGTTCGGGGACAAAAAGGCGGGCTTCTCCGCCGTAGGACTGCTCTTCGGCGCGGTCATGGCCATAACGGCGCTCATTACCGGCTTTTCGGTGCGCGAGCGCCCCCATGACGGCGACAGGCCCCAGGGCTTCTTCAAGACCTACGCGGTCGTGTTCAAGAACAAGGCTTATCTCGTCATACTCTTCACCTATATGCTCAACCTCGCGGCCATCAATTTCCTCTCGGGCATACTCGTGTACTATATGAAGTACGTATACGATAACGAGGGGCTTACGACCATGGCCATGGTGCTCTTGCTCGTCATAGCCATGGCCTTCATCCCTATAAGCGTGCTCGTTTCCAAGCGCATAGGGAAAAAGCGCACCTACCAGATTTGCTTTACCCTGATGGCCCTAGCCGGCATGGGTATATTCTTCTTCGGCCATACGGTCGGGCCGGCCTTTACCCTGGTCATGATGTCCGTGGCCGGCGTCGGCCTGGGCTTCGGCTATGTGCCGCCCTTCGCCATGATGCCCGATACCATAGAAGCGGAGGCCCAGAAGACGGGGCGGCGCCGCGAAGGCGCTTATTACGGCATCTGGACCTTCATTGCTAAACTAGGCCAATCGTTGGCTACGGCCGCTATGGGTTTCATCCTGGCCATCGCCAAGTACGTGCCCGACCTTCCCCAGGGGCCGGAGGCTATTTTCGCCATCCGCTTGCTCGTCGGCCCCATACCCGCGGCCATCATGCTCGGCGCCCTCATCCTGGTGGAATTTTACCCTATAGACGAGAAGGCCTATGCCGCCATCATGGCGGGTGGCGCCGCTCGCGAGGCGGCTGAGGCCCTCGCCGGCAAGGCCGCTGAAAAGCCTGGGAAGTGAGCGCGGCATCGGGCCTCGCGGCCCTTTTATTCGCGGAATTGGCCGGCTTCAACGAGGCCTTTGAACGCGACGAGCGAACGGCCCTGGTGCTCCTGAGCCGTTACCGGGACTGCGCCGACCCCATCATAGCCGAGCATGGCGGCGAAATCGTCGATATAACCGGATCGGAGCTGCTCGTGAGCTTTGGGAGCGCCGTAGCGGCCACGCAATGCTCCCTGCACCTGGCGCTCGGCCTCCGCGGCCTCCTCGCCTCCGCGGGGGCGGCGGGCATGAAAGCGCGGCTCGGCCTCCACCTTGGCGAAATATGGCGCCAGGGAGGCAAGGTCTTCGGCAACGGCGTCAATATTGCCGCGCGGGTCATGCAGGCAGCGCCGCCCGGCTCGCTCTATCTTTCCGAGGATTGCTACCGCCAGGTGGATACGAAGCTGGATCTGCGCGCGCGCGAGGCCCCCGCGCTGGAATTAAAGAACATAAGCCGCCGCCTCGCCCTCTATGAGCTGGACTGGGGGGATGGCTTCGCGCCGGCCCCCGAGCGGGCCGGCGGGACCGATACGGCCAAGGTAGTCGATACAGTTGATACGGCCACTGCGGCGCGCGAGGACGCGGCCGATACAGTCGTCATGGCCTCGGCTGCGCGTGAGGACGCGGCTGAACGCAGGGCTCGGCTCTCTTTAGCGATTAAAGAGGCCGTTCGCGAAGCGCTGGCGCGCCATGTCGACATTCACATCGATACGACGCCTCCGGCGCCTGTAGCGCCCCATAATGTCGCGCTTGACTCGGCGCCCGATGCCCCGGGTTTGCCGCCAAGAGCGCCAAGCCCGGGCAAATTCGGCCTGACTCTGAGCATAGAGCCGTCGCCACAGAAGGCCAAGCCAAGCGCGTCGGGACAGCCGGAGCGCTTGGAACAGCTGAAACAGTTGAAACAGTTGAAACAGCTGAAAAGCTTGGAACGGCTGGAACGGGATATTCCGTCGGATCCGGCGCACTCGCGGCAAACGCCAGCCAGGCAACTCGAGCTGGCCCGAGCTAAGGCAGTCGCCTCCGTGGCTTCGTCGGTTAAGACCCTGGCCTTTAACGGCGTCCTTGGCGGCGTCTTAGGCTACGCCTACGCGCGCAATGGCGGGGTCTGGTACTTGATCGGCGCGGCCCTGCTCGGCCTCTTTCCCTGCCTGTCCGCGCTCCGCGCCCTTTTTCGGGCGGGCGCCGAGCTAAAACGCATAGAGAAGCTGGAGCGTAAGAACCCCTAAGCGCCGGCGCGGCCTCTCGGCGGGCTCGGGTCCTGAGGCGCGGAGCCTGAGCCTGAACCTGAGGCGCGGAGCCTGAGCCTGAAGCGCAGGCCGACGCCTGGAGCGCGGGCTCGCCGGGAAAGCGCTAGCGCTTGAGCTCGCGCCCCCCTTCGATAAGCATGCCCAGGGCCAGCAATTCCTCGTCTTCATTGAAGGATCCGGCCACTTGCAGGCCCAAGGGCATGCCGCCGGCGCTATGCCCGGAGGGCAGGGTGAGCGTCGGAAGGCCGGCATGCGTCCAGGGCAGGTTCATGACCGGGTTACCGGTGGATTCCAGGCCCAGCGGCGCGGCCCCGGGAGCCGATGGCGATAGCCAGAATCTGGCGCCGGAGGCGGCGATGGCCGCCTCCAGTATGGCGCGAAGCTCATCGCGCCCCCGCTTGTCGCGCTCAAGCTCCTCGTCCCCTATGGCCTGCCCGGTGCGTATAAGCTCGGCGCTGGCCTTGGCGTACAGCCCTTCATGCGCGGCAAACCAGCCCTGGTGTACGCGGGCCATATCCGCGGCGCAAATACGCCGGTGGCGCGCGTTAATTTCGGCTATGTCGTCCATGGCGCGTAGCCTTACGATGGCGAAACCCATCGCGGCCAGGGACTCGACCCTCCGCTCGAAGGCTGCCAAGCCCTCAGGCTCCGCCTGGGCGAGGTAGGGACCTTCGGGCACCGCGAGCGTCGGCGGCTCCGCGGAAAAAGAGGCGAGCGCGCGGGCATGCCTGGCGGCGTC
>JBGSKZ010000611.1:0-8322 GCA_041741035.1 Treponematales bacterium | reverse complement strand
AAGCCCATGGCCATACGGGTAGAGGACTGCGACGATATGATGGCCTGCGCCTCGGCATGCGGGCGCCTGCTTTCGGTCATTTGCCAGCGCCGCTGGTATCCATCCGTACAGCGCATACGGAAAGCCATAGACGAGGGTAAGCTCGGGCTTCCGGCGCTGGGTCAGGTCATTATGCTAGGCTGGCGCGACGAGGCCTATTACGGCAGCGATCCCTGGCGCGGCAGCTGGCAGGGCGAAGGCGGCGGCGTGCTGGTGAATCAGGCTCCGCACCAGCTTGACCTCCTGCAGTGGCTTATGGGCCCGGCCGTGGAAGTGTCCGCGTACTGGGGCAACCTGAATCATCCGTACATCGAGGTGGAGGATAGCGCGGTAGCGTCCATACGCTTTGCCGGAGGAGCCTTGGGCTCGGTATTGGTGAGCAATGCGCAGAAGCCGGGCATCTATGCCAAAGTGCACATCCATGGCCGCAGCGGCGCGTCCGCCGGGGTTCAGACCGACGGCGGAGCCATGTTCATCGCGGGCATGAGCGGCGTCTTAGAGCCGCCATACAATGATATTTGGACCATACCGGGCGAGGAACAGCTCCTTGACGCGTGGAAGCGGGATGATGCGCGCTTCTTCGCGGGCATAGAAGCCACGGAGTATTTCCATGCGCTGCAGTTTTCCGATTTCGCCCAGGCCATACGGACAGGCGGGCAGCCGGCGGTGAGCGCGGAGGACGGCAGGGCGACGGTAGCCCTCATCCAGGCCATTTACCGCTCCGGCCGGGAACGGTGTCCGGTTCAGCTTTAGCGGCGCCCGGTTCAGCTTTAGCGGCGCCCGGTTAAGCTACGGCGGCTCCGTAGGCGCGAGCGGCCACACGAGCCTGTAAAGGGGGTCTAATGAAAAAGAAGCGTTATCGACTCGGGCTCGCGGCGGCTCTCGCGGCTACATTGGCGCTTTCCTGCGGAGCCCGCACGCCCGGACTCGCTTCGGGGACTGGGCCCGCGGCCCCGCGTGCGGGTACCGCTTACTCCTTCACCGCCTCGTCCGAGGAGGATACCCTCTTCGATCCAGGCGCCTACGCGGGCTCGAAAATATCCATCCTGGCCAACGACCATCCCTGGGTGCACCATATAGCCGCCCGCATAGAGGAATTCAGCGGGCTCACCGGCATCGCCGTCGTTTTCGACGTATATCCGGAAGAGCAGTTCAGGATTAAGCGCACCGTGGAGATGCTCTCAGGCGTTTCCGCCTATGACAGCTTCATGATCATGCCCGGCAACAGCCTGTCGGAATACCACGCCAAGGGCTGGGTAGAGCCGCTGGAGCCTTTTCTCGAGAACGTCCGGCTCGCCTGGCCCGATTATGATGTCGCGGACCTCTATCCCAGCGCCTTGGAGGCAAGCGTACGGGAGGGCAGGCTGTATAGCCTTCCGGTGCTGCTCGAGACCTCAATACTCGCGTACAACAAGCGCATATTCGCCGCGTATGGCGCAAAGCCTCCACGGACTATGCGGGAACTGGAACAAGCGGCGCGTACCGTATTCCAGGGCTCCGGCGGCCGCATAGCGGGCCTCACCATGAGGGGCCGCGATATGAGCGCTACCAGCCAATGGGTGGATTTCCTCCACTCCTTCGGGGGGAGTTGGCTGGACGGCGAGGGCAACGCGGCCTTGGCGTCGCCGGAGTCCCTGGCCGCCTTGGAGTTTTACGGCCGCCTGCTCCGCGACTATGGCCCCCGGGATGCCACCCGCATAGGCTGGTACGAAAGCGTATCGCTCTTCATGCGCGGCGGGGCTGGCATGATATACGATGCCAACCTGTTCCGTACCCACTACGAGGACCGCGCGCATTCCACGGTATACGGGGACCTAGGCTACGCGGTCCTGCCCGCCGGCCCTTCGGGTTCGGTGCCCCACGTATCGCACTGGGGCTTGGCCATCGATCCGCGGTCCAAGAGCAAGGAAGCGGCCTGGCTGTTCATACAATGGGCGACCGCCAAGGAACAGTCCCTATCGGCCCATCTGGCGGGCATACCATCGGCACGGGAGAGCGTATGGAAACACCCCATGGTAACCGAAGGGGACCCCGCGCCCGAGTGGACCGCCGCCTCGACCAGCAGTTATGAGATCGCCACCTTCCAATGGAATCCCCCGGTCATCGATACCAGCTACGCGCGGCAGGTAGTGGGAGAGGCAATAACGGCGGCCATACTCGGGCAGGACCTGGAGCGGGCGGCCCGAAAGGCCTCCTCTGCCCTTGATGAAATCCTTCGCGCCGAACGCGGAATGCGGACCGCGCCATGACCATACGGATGCGCATCTTCGTTACCTACCTGATACTCATAGCCATCATAATCCTCTATATCGGCTTTTCGGGCATGGCGCGGGGCATACGCGTGCGGGTGGAACTGGATCACGCGGCCATCTTGGAAACGCGCATCGGTTGGGGCGCCACCAGGATGCTGCTCGGCGATATGATAATCAACTGGGACGGCGGCGCGGTCTATAGCCGCTTCCTAGACGAACGCGCCCGCTTTGACCGGAGCCTGGCCGATCTCCACCAAAATATAGCCTCTCGCTGGTATTACGCCGCTGACTTCAAGGCGCTCTTCGGAGGCCTGAACGCGGTATGGGGCATGGCCAACGTCCACCTGGACAGGGTGGCGGCGGTGGTGGAGCGGCCCGACTTCATAGAGGCGGCTCGTCTGGTGGGCGATAGGCCGGGCCTGCAGCGCCTCAATCATTTGTGGAGCGAGTTGATGCTGCTCGACACCCCGGATTCCAGGAGCCTGGCGCACCCGATACAGCAGCTGATTTCCGAGGTGGAATTCTTTCCCATCTACGGCGCGAAGGTGGAGCAATTATTTTCCCTACTCGCCGAGAGGGCCGACACGACGAAAAACTTCATCGTACGCATAGAATCCGCCGTGCGGGCGCTGTTTTTCATCACCTTTTTGGCGGCCTGCCTCTACCTGGCATCGCGCTTTGCCCATTCCCTTTCCCTGCCCATAGTCAAGGTAGCCAAGCAGGTGCGGGAATTCGCCGGGCTGGCGGGTACGACGCCCGTGCGGGCGGAGCACGGGAAGGGCGGCAGGGACGGCGATGAGCTTGAGCTACTGTCCCAGACGGTGGATCGCATGATACTGCATTATACGGACCTGTCGGAACGCGCGGGCCAGCTCGCGCGGGGCGAAGTATCCAGCGACACCCCGCAGTTCCCCAGGGAAGGCGTAGTAGGCCGCTCGCTGGATGAGATTGCCCGCTATCTGCATGAGCTCGCCCATACGAGCGCCTGGATACGCGACGGGGAATACGGCATGCAAATCCAGGAGCGCTCCGAAGCCGACGTGATTACCCATAATTTCAATGTCATGTCCGCGGTGATACAGCAAAAGATAAGCACCCTGCGCAATATGTTCGAAGCCGTGGACGAAGCCGTTATCGTGATAGACGGCAGCGGCGCCTTGGCGGAAGTGAACTCGCGGCTGTACCGCCTCATAGGGGCCGAGGGCTCGGACCCGCGCAGTATGGACTTCATCGAGCGCCAGCTTATCCCGCCGCTGAAGGCCATCATCGTCCAGGATCCCAACGATGAGCCGAAAAGCGATATATACGTCAACCTGAAAAACATACAGGGGCATGAAGTGCCGGTGAAACTCAATGCCCGCAGGCTCGCCGGCCCCGGACAGGAAGGCACACAGTGGATGTTCATAATCACCAATGAATCCTGGAAAGCGCGGGCGCGGCGAGAGCGCGAGCATCTGCGCTCCCAGGCGGTCATGGCCGAACTGCGGGCCTTGCGGGCCCAGATAAATCCGCATTTCTTCTTCAACACCCTCAACACCATAGCCCACCTGGCCGAGACCGACGCGGGCGCAGCCGTCGACACCGTGGAGCAGCTGGCCGAGCTCTTCCGCTATGCGCTCACCGCGACCAGGCGCGAATTAGTGCCGTTCGCCGACGAGCTGCAGCATATCCAGCGCTTCCTCGACATAGAGCGGCGCCGCTATGGAGAGAGCCTGCGCGTCGAGATCGAGGTAGACGACGGCATCGTCGATTATCCCATACCGCCTATGCTGCTGCAGCCCCTGGTGGAAAACGCCGTGCGCTATGGCGGCGACGACAGCGCCCTTATCCATATCAGTATCACCGCGAGGAAGGCTGAGGATGGCATGCTCGTTGAAATCGCCGACCGGGGATCGGGCAAGGTGGATCCTAGCTCACTATTCAACAAACCCGGCATAGGCATACGGAATGTTAATCAACGTTTTTCGGTAATCTATGGCAGACCCTTGGAATTCGCCATGAATGAGCCCCAGGGACTGGTCGTGCGCATGAATATTCCGAGGCATAGCGCCTGATGGCCATACGCGCAATCCTGGCGGACGACGAGCAGCCCTCCCGAGAGCGGCTGAGGCTCGCGTTGGCCGGCTTTCCGGGCATCGAGATAATCGCCGAGGCCGCCAACGGCGCTCAAGCCTTGGAGCTCATACGTAGCCTACGCCCCCAGCTGGTATTCCTGGACATACAGATGCCCCTGATGACCGGCGTCGAAGTGCTCAGGCAGCTAAAAAACCGGCCCGCCGTCATCTTCATAACAGCCTACGATGAATACGCGCTTAAGGCCTTCGAAGTACATGCCGTGGACTATCTCTTAAAGCCATTCAGCAGGGAACGGCTGTACGAAGCGATAGGCAACGCCCTGGAGAAGCTGTCGCCCGGCGGGGAAGCGGCGGCGGACAGAAAACTGGACGGCCTCGTCCAAGAGTTCGCCCGCGCCGAGCCCTACGTCAAGCGGCTCAGCATAAAGCAGGGCCGGGTTTACCGCGTCCTGCCCGTACAGCAGCTGGACTACTTCAAGGCGGAAAAGGGCCTGGTCTTCTGGGTGGAAGGCCAAGCGCGCTATATCGTCGACGAGACCCTGGCAAGCCTGGAATCCAAGCTAGACCCCGCCCATTTCATGCGGGTGCACCGCAATGCCCTGGTCAACCTGGACGCTATAGAATGCGTCATAGCCGCGGGCAAAGGCCGATTAGTAGCCGCGTTCAAGATCGGCGCCAGGGTCGAGATAGGCCGTTCCCACGTGGAAGCGTTCCGGCGCGCCATGAGTCTGCGCCGTTCATCATAGAAAATTCGCCGTTCATACGATTGAGCTTGCGCTTTCCCGGACCGCGGGCTTCCATGGAACTGCGCGGAGGCTGCTCCGCGCGGATCAGCTGCCGTCGCAGCCGACCTCCATGTCTTCCTATCGCAAAGGAGCGCTGTTATGAAACGAATCCTTGTCCTTCTGCTTATGGTAAGCCTGTGCGTGCCGGCATTTTCCGCCGGCCAGAGCGAAGCGGCACAGCCCCAGGAAATTCGGGTACTCCTGGCCAACCATCCCTACGGCGAGCTAATAAAGCCGATGATACCCGAGTTCGAGGCCAAGACCGGAATCAAGGTAAACGTGGAGAGCCTTCAGGAGAGCCAGCTCACCCAGAAGCTTACCACTGAATTCGCTACCGGTTCTTCCACGGTAGACGTGTTCATGACCCGCCCCCTTCAGGAGGGCCTGCTGTTCATCAAAAACGGCTGGTACGCCCCGCTTGACGGCTATAACTTCTCCGACTATCCGGCTACTTCGGTAAGCCTTGGACAAAAGGGCGGAAAAACTTATATCGTGCCGCTGGTGACCGAATGGCAGGTCATGTATTACCGCAAGGATCTTTTCCGAAAAGCGGGCGTGAAGGTTCCCACCAACTTTACCGAACTAGAGGCCGCCGCGAATGCGCTGAACTCCGCCGACGTGGCCGGCTTCGGCTCGCGCGGCAAGGGCGCCGCGGCGGTCACGCAAATTTCCAGTTTCATTTACAACTTCGGCGGAAGATACCTGGACAAGAACGTAGCGGTATTCAATACGCCCGAAGCGCTTGAAGCCTTCAAGTTCTATGGCAGGCTGCTGGCCAATTACGGCCCGCAGGGCGTTACCTCGATGTCCTGGGAAAATCTGATGCCGGTGTTCCAGGCGGGCAAGCTGGCCATGTGGACCGACGCTTCGGTATTCTACGGCCAGCTGGTAGATCCCAGCAAAACGCAGGTTCCGGCCGCGGACATTGGCGTAGCCAGCCTTCCCAAGGGACCTAAGGGCGACAGCCCCTTCATCGTCGTGTCCTGGGGCTTCGGCATGTCGAGCAAGACCAAGAACAAGGATGCCGCTACCAAATTCCTCGAATGGGCAACGTCCAAAGAACTGGCCATAAAGGCCATGCTCGCCAATATCACCATGGCCCGCAACTCCGCCTGGACAGACGCGGCGGTAAAGCAAATGATGAACGCCGAGCTCGTGGCTACCCGGGCGCACGCCGCCAAGAACGGCTACCCGTATGACCGGCCCTTCATGAGCGCGGTAGGCAAGGCCAGGGACCTGATCGGCGAGGTAGTCATAGAAAGCATCGACACCAAGGGAACGTCGACCCGCTTGCAGGCCTTAGCCACTGAAAAGGTAAACGCCGTTAACGACCTCTTAAAGGCGGACGGAGAGTACGGCGGCAACTGAGCGCCTATGGTATAATCTTAAACCCGGGAATCCGTTCCGCGAGGGGCGGATTCCCTGAATCTTTTCCAAGGAGCGGGAACAGATGATCAAGAGCGGATTCTTCGAAAAACGGCTGCGCTACCTCTTCCCCCTGCCGGCCCTGCTGTTCGTCTTACTCCTTATGGTATTTCCCGTGGTATATACCCTTTTCGTCAGCTTTTCCGACTGGGCCCTTACCTCCGGGCGTCCCATGAAATTCGTGGGACTGGAAAGCTACATGAAAATCTTAAGGGAACCGCGCTTCATCGCGGCCCTCGGCCGCACCTTCTATTTTACGCTCGGCGCGGTCCTTATCGAGTCCGTGCTCGGCACCGGCATCGCCATAATCCTGAACCGCCACTTCAAGGGGAAAAACGCGGTCAAGTTCGTGCTCTTGCTGCCCCTCGTGGCCACGCCGGTAGCGATAGGCATCGTATGGAATCTCTTCTACGATCCCACCATAGGCTTTCTCAATTATTGCCTGAACCTCTTCGGCCTGCCGCAGAGCGCCTGGGTAACCGCCTCCGGCACCGTGCTGCCCTCCCTGATGATCGTCGACATTTGGCAATGGACGCCCATGATTACCCTTATCGTCCTCGCCGGCCTCGCGAGCCTCTCGACGGAACCCTATGAGTCGGCCAGGGTCGACGGCGCAAGCCACTTCCAGATACTGCGTATGATAACCCTGCCCCTCATCATGCCTACGGTTTTGACCGCGCTGATACTGCGGGCCATCGATGCCTTAAAAACCTTCGATATCATTTACGCCATGACGGGCGGCGGGCCCGGCTACTCGTCGGAAACCATCAATATCATGGCCTTCAAGTATAGTTTCGAATATTTTGACCTCGGGCCGGCCTCGGCCATCCTGGTGATACTGTTCTTCCTGGTCCTCCTCTTCAGCCTTGCTGTCATGAAGGTCCGAAAGCAATTCGAGTTGTGAGGGATATCATGAAGACACCGATAGGCAACCGTATCGTTTTTTACGCCCTTCTCGCGCTCATTATCGCCCCGACTATCTTCCCCTTCCTCTGGATGCTCCTATCGTCCTTCAAGAGCCAGGTGGACATCATCGCGTGGCCGCCGAAGTTTATTTTCGAGGCGACCATGCGCAACTACCAGAAGGTATTCGGCGAGCAGCAATTCCTGCGCTACCTGATGAATTCCAGCATAGTAGGCATAAGCGCCGTTTCCCTGTCCCTGCTCTTCGGCCTGCCGGCTGCCTATTCCATAGCCCGCTTCGGCCAGAAAAAACTGATGGTCTTCATACTCATCGCCAGGCTCATGCCGGGCATATCGTTCCTTATGCCCTGGTATATCATATTCTCGCGCCTGGGCCTCATGGACAGCTATATAGCCCTCATACTGTCTCACATGCTCATAGCCCTGCCCGTGATCGTATGGGTTATGTCAGCCTACTTCGAGACGCTGCCCCGGGAGATGGAGGAGTCGGCCATGATAGACGGCGCTACCCAGCAGCGGGCATTCCTGTCCATCATCCTGCCGCTATCCACCCCCGGCATAGTGACGGCCACGACCTTGAGCTTCATCTTCTCCTGGAACAATTTCATGTTTTCCCAGGTGCTCAGCATGGCTAAAACCCGCACCCTGCCCATAGCCATATATAACTTCATGTCCTACGCCGAAGTGGACTGGGGCGGGGTCATGGCTTCCGCGGTTACCATCATGGCCCCGGCTATCATTCTTACGATGATATTCCAGAAATACGTGGTTAAGGGCCTGACCATGGGCGCGGTCAAGGGCTAGGGCTCGTAAGCGGGCTTA
>JBGSKZ010000610.1:0-4548 GCA_041741035.1 Treponematales bacterium | reverse complement strand
CCCTGCCGCCTCCGATGCTCGCCATTGCCCGCAGGGCGGCGGTCGAAGCGCAGGCCCTCGCTCTTGTCCGCTTCCGCGAAGAGGGCTTCGTCCACCTGCCTGGCGTCGAGCCCGTAGCCCAGATAGCTTTCTATGGCCGGTATGCCGTATACGTAGCGGTCGCAGGCTAGGTTCCAGCTTCGCGAATCCTCGTCGCCGTCGAGGCAGAGGAGCCTTTCGCCGTAGAATTCTCCCTCGAGCGGCAGGTCCCAATTGATAAGGCGTTTGGCCCAGCCTTTCGCGAGGCCTTCGGCTCCCTCGTCGCTGAGCACCAGCAGTTCGATATCGCCGGCCTTGAGCGCGTCGAGCAAGGCGCTTTTGCGGGGCAGGTTCCCGATAACGCACTCTAGCTTTAAGCCGTTGGCGCTTAGCCTCGCGGCCGCGTCCTCGGCGCTGTCGCGCAGATTGCAGAAGAGGGCCACGGGACGGGCGGGGTCGCGCTCAAGCAGGCCGAGGACGAGCTTGGTCTTGTCCGCCTGGCTTACGTACCAGGTCGTTTGCGTCAGGGCCTTTACCCGCTCTTCGCGCTCCTCGAGCATGAGCTCCACGGGCGTTTCGGCTAAGGCGCGGGCAAGCGCCCGTTCATCGACGCCGAAATTTTCGCTGCAGCTTACTATCCTTCTCCCCTCCAGGGGAGGGAGCCTGGCGAAAAGCTCCTTGATGGCCGGGCTTTTTTCCGGCGTGGACAGCCCATCCAGATCAGGTATGAGCAGCAGCCTGAACCCGTTCAGGGGCAGGCTGTCGTCTTCCTGGCGATGGGATAGGGTTTCGAGCGCCCCAATGAGCAGATAGGCGCTGTCGGCCTCGGCGTCTGCCTGCCGCGCGGCTATGGCCGCGTGCAAGCCCGCCGCGTCGCAGAAGGGGGCAAGCCGCTCCTGCATAAGCGCTAGGTCCCGCTCGTCCGGACAGATTACCAATACCCGTTCCCCCGCATTGCGGGCGAGCCATTGGGCCGCTACCGCGCCGAGCACGGGCAGGGCGCCATGGCCAAGTCGGACGCCCGCGCTTATGCTTCTGCCCTGGCCCAAGAGGGCTTCCAGCATGGAATCCACATGGGCCTCAAGGGCGCTTCCTCCCGATGAGGACAAAACCGACGCTATGCGGCCGTCCAGGGTGCTTATCGCGTTTTTCATAGACCAAACCTGTTGCATGTATGATGAGCCGGGCGTATGCCCGGGCCGGGGCTCGGGCGTTTGCGTGTCCGAGCCGCTATGTAAGGGCCGCGCAGGGCGGCCGAGGCTTCGCGTTCCTATCCTAGAATACACCACCGGGGCCGCTCTGTGAAGGAAATGCCTGAAAAGAACGAAAAAAGCTCGCTAAATGCGTGAAATGGCGGCGCCCGGGCCAGGCGCGGTACGTGGAAGAGCGGCGTCGCGCGCCGCCGACGGGAGCGGTATTTAAGCATATGCTATATATTAAAATCAATATTATGATATATATAGTAAATGCACTTGACGAATTAACGCTTTCAAAGCACTATATGAAAGTCTAAAATCTATATTCCGGCTACTCGCGCTTCCGTCCCCGGTGTTTCCGCCGGACGCAGTCTGGCGCGTGCTTAAGCCATCGATCGGTGCAAGGAGACAACATGGCCGAAACCAAGAATATCCTTATCCTAGGCGGCGGCTACGGCGGCGTCTGGGCGGGTAAGATACTCGAGAAGCATTTCCGCAAGAACCCGAACGTGGCTATCACGCTCGTGGACAAGAAGCCCTTCCACACCCTTATGACCGAGCTCCATGAAGTGGCCGGCTGGCGCACCGAGCCCGAATCGGTGCAGGTGAGCTTCCGCAAGATATTCGGCGCTAAGCGCATAGAGTGCGTCGTCGACGAGATACTGTCCGTTGACTTCGCCGGCAAGAAGGCCGTGGGAAAGGCCAAGACCTACGAATTCGATTACATCGTCGTAGGCGCCGGCGCCGAGCCCGAGTACTTCAACATACCCGGCGTTAAGGAAAACTGCTTCAGCCTCTGGTCCTTCGACGACGCCATGCGCGTGCGCCACCACCTAGAGGACACCTTCGCCAGGGCCGCCGAGGAAACCGATCTCGCCAAGCGCCGCCGCATGCTCACCTTCGTGGTAGCCGGCGCCGGCTTCACCGGCATAGAGATGATAGGCGAGCTGCTTGAGTTCCGCGAGGCCATGTGCCGCAAGCACTTCATCGACCCCAAGGACACCCGCGTCATCAATATCGAGGCCCTGCCCTCCATACTTCCCATACTCGAGGAACCCCTGCGCGTGCGCGCCGAAAAATACCTTGAGAAGCTTGGCTGCGAAATCATGCTCAACGCTTCCATAACCGGCGCGGAGCAGGGAAAGGTGATGCTCAAGGACGGCACGGTCGTGGAGACCGACACCTTTATATGGACCTGCGGCGTGAAGGGCAGCTCCTTCGCCGCCGGCCTCAATCTGGCCAAGGCCGAGCGCGGCCGCGGCAGGCTCCAGGTCGACGCCGAGATGAAGAGCCCCGACTATCCCTATGCCTACGTGGTTGGCGATAACGCCTTCTTCCTCGAAGCGGGCAAGCCCATACCCCAGATCGTGGAAGGCGCGCACCAGACCGCCGAAGTGGCCGCCAAGAACATAATCGCCGACATAGAGGGCTCCGAGCACCGCCATCAGTTCAAGTCGAATTTCCACGGCTTCATGGTATCCCTTGGCGGCCGTTACGGCGTGGCCAACGCGGGCGGCATGCAGACCCACGGCTTCATGGCCATGGTCATGAAGCACATGATCAATCTCTGGTATCTGCTCAACATAGCGGGCATAAACCAGATGTGGGAGTACGGCAAGCACGAATTCCTCGATATCAAGGATCGCCGCTCCATAGTCGGCGGTTTCCTCACCTGGAAGGTGCGCTCATACTGGCCCCTGCTCCTGCGCATGTGGCTGGGACTCATGTGGGTCATGGAGGGCGTCAACAAGATAGGCGAGGGCTGGCTAAAGTGGAGCGCGGGCAGCAAGAGCGGCTGGATGTTCAGTTCCGGCACCGTGCAGGCCACCTTGGCCAAGGCCGTAGAAGGCGCGGAGGCCGTAGCGGCCGCGTCCGCCGAGTGGGTCGACCCCGCGGTCCAGGCCGTTACCGCCGCATCCGGCGATTGGGCGGAGCCCGCGGTAGAAGCCGTGGCCGCCGCTTCCGGCGACTGGGTGGAAGGCGCCGAAGCCGTCGTGGAAGGCGCTACCCAGGCCTTCGCCAAAGTATGGGACCTTACCAAGCCGATATTCGACTTCAACGGCCCTATTGCCACCTGGTTCCGCACTACCTTCATGGACGGCATGTTCGCCTTCCTGCCCTTCGAGCTGTTCCAGCTCATGATCGTAGTCATGGAGATCGCCATAGGCCTCGCGCTCTTCGGCGGCTTCTTCACCTGGTTCGCCGCCGTGGCCAGCATAGGCATGTGCGTGATTTTCACGCTCTCGGGCATGTTCGCCTGGGACCAGCTCTGGTTCGTGTTCGCCGGCATCCTGATGATGGGCGGTTTAGGCCGCGCCTTCGGTATGGACTACTGGTCCGTGCCCTTCTTCAAGCGCTGGTGGAACGGCACGAAGCTCGCCCGCAAGTGGCACTTCTACGCCGACGATCCTTCGAAATAGAAATCGAAAAATTAGGCGGGACCGAGGCTTAACGGCCTCGGTTCTCTTTTCCGGCGGATTGCGTGCCGGTACTCACGGCGGCCCGTAGCCGATCGGAAGGGAACTAGTACAGCGCGATGAGCGAATTCTGGAGCGATATACCCGGCATGACCCAACGCCTCTCCGACGTGCAGCGCTGTATGCGGGATACCCTTCGCTCGGAGCGCTTCCCCCTGGCCGACGCGGTCGAAGCGCTCATCGACGCCAACGGCAAGATGCTCAGGCCCGCCTTCCTCCTGATGGCCGGCGATTTCGGCAAGAAAAAGGCCGCGCTCGTGGAGCTGGCCGCCGCCGTCGAGCTACTGCACGTTGCTACCCTCATCCATGACGATGTCATAGACGAGGCGGCTACGCGGCGCGGCACGCCCACCGTGCACGCGCGCTATAGCGCCAAGGACGCGGTGCTCGCCGGGGACTGGCTCTTCTCGCGCTGCTTCAGGCTGGCCGCCGAGGCTTCCAGCCCGGACAACGCCAAGCTCCTGGCAAGGCTGGTGGGCGGCATATGCTCGGCTGAAATCCACCAGGACCTGGAGAAATACCAGTGGTCGGAGAGCGTGCGCAATTACCTGCGCAAGATAGCCGGCAAGACGGCGCTGCTCTTCGCCCTGGCCGTGCAGGCCGGCGCGCGCGAGTCCAAGGCACCAGTGCGGGCCAGCGCAACCCTCTCGCGCATAGGCTATGACGTGGGCATGGCCTTCCAGATCATCGACGACATACTCGATTACGAATCCAATGAAGGCGCCATGCGCAAGCCCGTGGGCAAGGATCTCTGCGAGGGACTGTGCACCCTGCCCCTTATCCTGGCCCTGCGCGCGGAGGGCCAGGCCATACGGCCGCTCCTCGTATCCTGCAGGCCCGACGACGACGCGGTCAAG
>JBGSKZ010000609.1:0-8951 GCA_041741035.1 Treponematales bacterium | reverse complement strand
GTAGGGGCTTTCGTCCAGGGATACGCCGTAGCCGCGCAGCTGCTCTATATCGTCCTTGCTCCCGGCGCTGCCTGAGGCCAGGAGCGATACGAAGCAGTTCTCTATGATCAGCGGTATGCTCTGCTCATAGTGTTTTTGTATCCGCTCGCGGTTGTAGTTTTCCCGTATCTCGTCGTCCAGCTCGCGCTTGAGCTTATGGAGGAAGGCGGCTATGTCGTCCTGGGTAAGGGGCTTGGTTAGATAGCTGCGCACGCCGAGCTCTATGGCCTCCCGGGCGTAATCGAACTCGTCGAAGCCCGTTATGAAGCCTATGCGCACGGTAGGGTGGTCGCGGCGTATGATGCCCGCGAGCTCTATGCCGTCGATGTAGGGCATCTTTATATCGGTAAGCACCACCTGCGGCGCGTGCTTCTCGATGAGCTCGAGCGCGTCATAGCCGTTGCCGGCGGTACCGGCCACGACGAAGCCGCTTTCCGCGGATATCTTGGACGATATCCGCCCGCGCACCTCGTCCTCGTCGTCGACCAGGATAATTTTATAGGGTTCCGCCACTGCTCCTCCGAAACTATGCGCTAGCTCTGGCAGTATACCATGGGAGGCGTTTTTATTGCATCATACGAAGCGCCTTTGCCCGCTTTACGCGGGCGGCGGGCCAGCCACGGGCAGTGAAATATAAAAGGTGGTTCCCGACGAGGCGTCGGAATCGACCCAGAGTTGACCGGCGTGCTTGTTGACGACGATGTCGTACGATATGCTCAAGCCCAGCCCGGTGCCCTTTCCCGGCTCCTTCGTGGTAAAGAAGGGATCGAAGACCCTGTTCAGTATGGCTTCGGGTATGCCGGGCCCGTCGTCGTGGATGCTCAGCAAGACCTGATCGCCTTCTAATTTCGTCGTGATCTCTATGAGCCCCTTGCCGCTCCGAGGAGGGTTGCCGAGCGCCTGCGCCGCGTTCACGAGCATGTTGAGTATCACCTGGTTGAGTTCGCCGCCGTTGGCGCGGATGAGCGGAATTGTACCCAGGTTCTTACGCAGCTCGGATACGTATTTGATTTCGTTCCAGGCTACCACGATGGTGCTTTCTATGCCGGCGTTTAAGTCGAAATCGCCGAAATCGCCCGTCTTGTCCACCCGGGAGAAATTCTTGAGATTGCTTACTATCTTAAGTATGCGCTCGAAGCCATCGCGGGATTCGGCGAAGATGGCCTCGGCATCGGCGAATATCTCGTCGAGCCGCGCGGAAGGCTCCCTCGGGCTGTATCCGGCCTTGAGCTTGGCGAAGTATTTTTGGAGCGTCGCGTTGTTGCTCGTCAGGAATCCCAACGGGTTGTTTATCTCGTGCGCTATGCCGGCGGCGAGCTGGCCGATAGAGGCGAGCTTTTCGTGCTGGGCCATGAGGACCTGCGCCTTCTGGAGCTGCAGGTTTGCATTCGCCAGCTCGAGGTTCATCTTCCACATTTTCTGCTCGTTCGCTATGCGCGTGCTTATATCCTTGACGATGCCCTGCGTCTCGAGGATGTTCCCCGCCGCGTCCTTGAGGGCGTGGGCCGTCTCGATGCAGAAGAAATTGCTGCCGTCGCTCCGCTTGAGCACTATTTCGTAATCGTCGACGTAGCCGTGGGTGGCTATGCGCGCCTTGAATCCCTGCCTGTCCTCCGGGTTGAGGAGTAAGGCGCTATAGGGCTTTCCGATCAGGTCTTCTTTTTTCGAGTAGCCTAAGAGGCTGGTCCCGGCTATATTGACGCCGGTTATGACGTCTTCGGCGTTGGCCGTGTATATCATGTCCCTCGAGCCCTCGAACAGGTCGCGCAGGCGGCGCTCGTTCCTCGCGAGACGCCTTTCGGCCTCCTTGCGCTTCTGCTCCTCGATCTTGCGCTGGTGGCGCGTTTCTACGATGGGCGCAATTGACTCTATGAGCGAGGCGAGCGAAGCCGTCTCTTGCTCGCTCCAGGCCCCTTCAGCCCTGCCTAGGAACACGTAGCCGCCATCGTCGCCGGAGGCGTACAGGCACACCGATATCCAGGCGGGCAGTGTCTTGTCTATCATGGGGGTAGACCATGGCCCAAAGCGCCTTACCTCGGCGTCGCCGCGGTGGTTTCCCACGCAGGCCCGCCAGCGGTCCTCCGGCAGCGCGATAGGATAGTCCGTTCCCGCCAGGCTCATCCTATACACCTTGCTGCTGCTTATATAAAACAAGGCGGCGGCGCTTGCGTCGAAGGATTCCCTTATGGCTTCAATGGCGGTTATGTTCGCTTTTTCCGATTCGTCCTGGGCGAATATCCTGCCGAGCTCGGCGCTGAGCGAGAGTATGCGTATGCGCGCTTCGATCTGCTGCGCGCTTGCATCGATAGATTTGTGTTCAGGCATCGGGCTTAGCCTCTTCGAAAAAACCCATCAAGCCAAGGAGGACGAATATCGAGCGCACCTTGGGCTGCAGGTTCTTAATCTGGAATCGTATATCGCGTTTTCGGGCGGCGGTAAGACCTACGGTAAGCGCCCCCACTCCGCTTGAAGAAATGTAGTTAACCTGCGCAAGGTCGACGACGAGGCGGGGCTGCCTTGCTTGGCTGTCGATGATCCAGGATAGCAGGTCTTGCAGCCGCCTCGAGCTGTCAAGGTCGAGCGATCCGTAGAGCTTTAGCTCGAGCCCGGCTTGGCCTTCATTGGCCTCGACCTTCATCGCAACTTTTGGGCCGAAAAACTCGGCGATGGCTTCATGGACATCCATACGTCAAAGCAGCTTGGCGGTGAGCAGGGTAACGTCGTCGCTGAAGTCGGCGGCTCCCGCTTCCGCGATGGCCGCGCTGAGCAGCCTCCGATGATAGTCGTCCCCCGGGGCCACTGCCTTGAGCAAGGGCGCCAGCTTGACGAGGGTCTTGCCCTCAGGGCTATCGAGCTCGACGAGGCCATCGGTATAGAGGAGCAAGACGTCCCCGGAACGCAAGCGTATTGATTGCTCAGGATAGGTGATCGATTGGACGAAGCCGATGCCAGTGCCGGACACCGGCAGCTCGCTCGGCGTGCCGTCCCGTATCACGAAGGGATGCTCATGCCCGGCGTTCGCGTATTGAAGCGTCTGGTTCTTGACGTCAAGGACGCCGGCGAAGAACGTTATGAGCATGTTGGAAGTGCTGCGGAATTCGAAGTTCATCCGGTCGTTCAGCCAGGACAGGAACGCGCCGGGCGAGAAGGCCTTTCCTATGACGCCGCGAACGTATTCGGGGTAGATGATGGCCTTGAGGATGCCCGTTATGAACGCCGCCTTGACGCCATGGCCGGCTACGTCCCCCATGAGGAGCAGGTAGCGGTCCGCGCCAAGGAATATCACGTCGTAATAATCCCCGCCGCAAAAGAGGCCAGGCACCGGCCTGTAGCTGGTCCTGAACTCGACGCCGTCCGACTTGACGATATTGGGCTTGAGTATGGCTTTTTGCATCTCGCCCGCCCACTTAAGCTCTTCCGCCATGGTCTTTAGGTATTCGGCGTTTTGCCGTAGCGCTTCCCCATGGTCCCAGGCTTTCTGCACCTGAGCCTGAAGGTAGGAGGGGTCCCATGGCTTGAGTATGTAACTGAAGATGCCTGCGCTTACGGCCTTGATCACTTCTTCGGTTTCTGAATAGCCGGTTAGGAGGATTGAAACGATATGCGGATACTTCTCCTTTACGACTAACAGGAAGTCCGAGCCCTTCATCTCCGGCATTTTTAGGTCGGATACGATAATAGCGGTTGAGGCTCCCCGCGTCTGAAGAATATTCAATCCAATCTGGGCTGAGGTCGCGGTTACGATCTCGATGGATCGCTCCTCGGCCCAATCGGATAACTCGCGCCGAAGGGCATTCGTGATATTCGGCTCGTCGTCTACGAGCAGCATGCACTGAGCGTTTGCTTTCATGTCTATTCTCCTTTAGGTGTTATGATTCTAGCTTGAAGTGAAGGGCGGCCACCGCGCCGCGATCGTTGCTAAAGCTTACCGTTCCTTTCAGCTGCGAAGCGAGTATAAGGATGAGCCGCATGCCCAGCGACGGAGCGGCAGAGGCTATGAAGCCCTCGGGGTAGCCTTGCCCGTTGTCCCTTACTTCCAGAGCGACGTTGCCGTCAATATCGCGCTTGAGGGCCAGGGTAATAGAGAGCGGGCTATCTGACGGCGGATCGGGGAACTTAAGCGCGTTCGAGACGAGCTCGGATACGATGAGGCCGGCGGGAATGGCCGCCTCGAGGGTAAGAAATACTGGCTCGAGCCGGTATCGCAGCTGGGCCGCGCTTTTTTCGCTATCCGTTTCCTTGACGAGCGAATCGGCGAGCTGCCTCAGGTACAGCGAGAAATCGATGCGCGACAGATCTCCTGCCCGATAAAATTGGTCGTGGACGATGGACATCGTCTCGATGCGCCTATGCAATTCCTCTACTATACGGCATGCCTCTCGGTCTTTTATGTCCTCGGAAGACAGGTTCAAAAGGCTCGTGATGATCTGCATATTGTTCTTTACCCGGTGATGCACTTCGCGGAGCAGGGCTTCCTTTTCGCGAAGCGAGAGCTCGAGCAAGGCAAACACCCGCTTCTTTTCGCTTATGTCCCGTTTGATGGCAATGAAATGCTCTATCTTCCCGTCCGCGTTTTTGACCGGCGTTATGGTCATTTCTTCGATGTAGAGCTCGCCGGATTTACGCTTGTTCGTAAGCTCGCCCTGCCAGCTTTTCCACGAAATGATGGTGTCCCACAGTTGCCTGTACACCCTAGGGTCTTGAGAGCCTGATTTGATCAAGGCGCGGGGATTCTTGCCCAGGGCCTCCGCTATCGAATAGCCGGTAAGGCTCTGGAAGGCCTGGTTCGCCCATTCTATCATGCCATCGCGGTCGGTGATGACGATGGCGTCGCCCGCGGCTTCGAGCGCCGTGCTCGTGAGCCTGATTTCTGCCTCGCTCCGCTTTTTTTCGGTAATGTCGGTTAAGGTCCCCACTATTTCGTCATTGCCCGCGGAGGCCGTTCCTCCGCCGGGGCCGGCTCGAACGAGGCGCATTTCATCCCGTAGCCATGCCGTCGTGCGATCCTTTTTTATGAAGCGGTACTCCTGCGCGAATCTGTCCGCAGTGGCCAGTTCGGCTATGCCCCGGAGCGCTACGGACCTATCCTCCGCGGCTAAGTTCTTGAACCACCAGCCCGGCTCGAGGGCTTCCTCGGCCGAATAGCCGAGTATCGTAGCGATATTTTCGCTTATCCATTCCATGCGGATATCGCCGTCGGCGAGGCGGAAAGCGTAGGTTACCGTAGGGCTCGTGGCAAGATAGTGCGACAGCTTGGCGGATAGCCCGTCTCGCTGCCGTTGCGCCTCGAGTTGCAGCGAAATGTCCTGTATTATAGAAAATAGAAAGATTTTCTCCCCTATCGCTATGGGGCTGGCGCGATTTTCCACGTCGCTTACCGCGCCGTCCGCATGCCGGTGCTTGAATTGAAAGATATTCTTCTCCCGTGCCATGGCCCTGCGCATTTGCTGCCGCAATATTTCGGGTTTCAGCGTGTTGATATCCGCCATCGGCTTGCCAAGCAACTCTTCTTTTGGCCAGCCATAATAGTCGATCGCCGCGTCGTTCGCCTCGACTATAGAGGTATCCTGGGGATCTATGATAAGCATGATAGCGGCGCTGTTCTCGAATATGGCGCGGTAGCGCTGCTCGCTCTGCCACAGTCGCTTCTCTTGGATTGCGCTTTGCGATAGAAGCCGCATACGCTCTAGGGATTCGTTGAGGGAAAACGAAAGCCGCGATAAATGCTCCTTTATGACGTAGTCGCTGGCGCCGGCCTTCATGCACGCGACGGCGACTTCCTCGTTCATAGACCCGGTAAGCACGATGAAGGGCATAAAGGGGTCGGCTTCTTTAACTACATTAAGGGCGGACATACCGTCAAAGGATGGCATCGCGTAATCCGATATCACGATGTCCGGCCTGAAGCTGCTCAACGCGTCCTTTAGGGCCGCCTCGTTGTCGACGCGCCTGGATTCGAAAACGAGGCCGTCGGCCCGCAATTTCCTTTCGGCGAGCATGACATCGGTGGGCAGGTCTTCCACGAACAGTATCTTAAGGGTCTTTTCATCCATCATGGCAGTTCCGATCCGGAGGCTTCCGTCCGAGGCAGGGTGAACCAAAATTCCGTTCGCTCGCCCTTGAGCATTTCCGCTCCTACCTTACCCCCGTGTAGCTCAACGATGCGCTTGACTATGGCAAGGCCGGCTCCCGCCCCGGCGTATGCTTCGCCGCTATGCAGGCGGGAGAAGAGCTTAAACAGCTTGTGCGCGTAGCGATTGTCGAAGCCGACGCCGTTATCCCGTATGCGGTACTTGATTTCCGTTCCGGACGTATCGGCGAGCACTTCAATGACCCTGCCGGGCCGCCCCGTGGTGAATTTAATGGCGTTAGAGAAAAGGTTGGCCCACACCTTGCGCAGCAGCGTCGGGTCTCCTACGCAATCGGGTATATCGCCAAGATCAAAGGCGATGGCCGAGCTATCCTCGGGCGAGGCGGATTCGTGATACATGGCCCTGGCCATGTCGCGCATCGCGATGGGCACGGGTTTAAGCTTTGCGATGCCTACCCGGATAAGCGCCACGAGGTCGCAAATGAGGGCATTCATCTTCACGGCATTGTCGGCTATGACGGTGAGCTTTCTTTGCCCCTCCACGTCCAGCTTAGGCCCGTAATCCTCGAGCACCATAGCGGAGTATCCCGATATCGCCCGCAGGGGAGCCTTAAGGTCGTGGGTGATATTGGAGGCGAAGGACTCGAGTTCCTCGTTCGCCGCGGCGAGCAGCGCTCCGCGCTCTATGCCGCGCCGCTCCAGGTCTATGTTAAGCCTTTCAACCTTCAGCTGCGCCGAATGAAGCTCGGTGAGGTCGGCGGCGATCGAAAGCGCGCCGATGATAAGATCGTCGGCATCGTATAGCGGCTGCCAGCGCAGCTCATAGAGGATGTCGGTGCCCGTCTGTTCCTGCCGTTCTATAAACGACTCTCCGGCCAAGGCGCGATCGATGCTCGCCTTGGCCAAGACGCGGAGGCTAGGCATGGTCATGCAATCCAGCAGCGAGTCGCCGATTTTGACCGTGGCGTTCCAGACATCGCGCATGGCCGACCTGTGCTTCCGGTTAAACGCGAGGTAGCGGTACTCGCGGTCAAGCGCGAATATAATCGCGTTAGGCAAGCCGTCAAGTATGGCGCGGAGGAGCGACGCGCTCGAGTCGGCGCTGAAAAATTCGCTAGCGCGGCTCATGGCGATTCGTTTAGCAGAAGCCAGTAATAGCCGAGCTGGCGTGCCACTTCGGTGAATTTGCTAAAGTCCACCGGCTTGACGATATAGCTGTTCGCGCCTAAATCGTAGCTGGCTATCTTATCCGATTCCTCGCGAGACGTGGTGAGGACGACGACGGGGATTGATTTGGTGCGCGGGTCTGATTTGATGGCCTTAAGAACCTCAAGGCCGTCTACCTTGGGCAGCTTAAGGTCCAAGAGTATGAGGCTCGGCTTATCCAGGATATCGCGGCCTTGGTACCGTCCTCGGGCGAAGATGAATTCCAGGGCCTCTTCGCCGTCCCGTACGACCTCGATATTATTACCGAAATTGTATTTGGAGAATCCCCGTATGGTCAGTTCCACGTCGTTGGGGTTGTCCTCCACGAGGAGTATATCGACCTGCTTAGCCGTGCCCATGGTTCGCCTCCGATGGAATTGAAAAGCTGAATTTAGCGCCCAATCCGACCCTCCCCTCGGCCCATACCGTGCCGCCGTGCTTTTCCACTATCGATTTTACTATCGATAAGCCTACGCCCGTGCCATGGAATTCATCGGAGCCATGTAAGCGCTGGAACAGGTTGAAGAGCTTGCCCGCGTAGCGCTGGTCGAAGCCGCTGCCGTGATCCTCTACGGAATAGACCGCCATGCCATCCTGCAGCGCGCCGCGAACCTCTATTTTGTGCGCGGGGCTCGGCATGGAATATTTGACCGCGTTGGATAGCAGGTTCTCCCATACCCTCTGCATCATCGATCTGTCGGCTATCGCATCTGGCAGTTTATCCACGGTGAATTCAAAATCCGCAAGCTCAAATGGATTAGCGCAGATGCCGAAGCTTTCTATGGCGGTGGTTTTGTCGGCGGTCTCTAAGACGGCTGCTATGCCTATATCCTCTCCGGCCAAGGTCGCGAATATGATCGGGGTCTCCGCGCTGAGAGCGAGGTCGCTTTCTCCCTTGAGCATTGATTCCACGGCGGGCTTGCCGAAGGCAAAAGGATGGGCCCTGACGCTTAAGCCCTCGGCTTTGAAGTAATCCTTGGCGAGGGCGATATGTACGAGCCCGGCCTGCGGTAGCGTTATGTATGCCAGGTCGAGGGTCATGTCCTCGCCATCGCCGCCCCGAACGCTTTTCGAGCAGCCGAAGAGCGTAATCGCCGCTATGGTAAGGGATATGAGGATGGTCGCTTCCCTATTCATTCCAGCCTCCCCCTGCGATCCGGTCGGCATCGAAATCAGTTAGGAATCCTTCAAGTGATTGATTTTTTATACATTTTAAGTGTAGGCACGCCCAAGGAGAAGTCAAGTCACTAAGCCGAACCGCCTGTGCATGGCTATCGCGCCTCCGCCGCAGCGATGCTCTTGACTTAATGTTTAGAACGCTGTACAATCCGTATATGAAAACAAAAAATGACCCAGATGGCGCAGCGAGCGAAAACGGCGCGCAGCCGGCCATATCGGCCCTCGGGCGGCTCGCCATCGCCATAGGCAGGCGATCGGTGCACGACTTCATGGAATTCGGCCGGGAGCGGGGACTCTCCCTTTCCCAGCTGAGCGCCCTGCAGGCGCTCTATCACCGTGGACCCCTGGCGGTGGGCGAACTTGGCCGCTTCGCCCCTGGCGGCCGCTCGGCGCTTACCCAGCTCGCCGACGGGCTGGTGCGGGCGGGCTTCGCGAC
>JBGSKZ010000608.1:0-1119 GCA_041741035.1 Treponematales bacterium | reverse complement strand
CATCGGCGTCGCGCTGGTTCATGCCCACGTGGGCAAGGGCGAAGCCGTGCACCGCGGCCACGGCCTGGGAGCAGAGCGCGGCTATGGCGTCCCACTGGCCGGCCTCGATAAGCTCGGGCTTTACCATCCAGCTGCCGCCCGCGGCCAGCACGGAGGGATGCGACAGGTATGAGCTCAGATTGCCCAGCCCTATGCCTCCGGTGGGCATGAATTTTATGGAGCCGAAGGGCGCGGCCATGGCCTCGAGCATGGGGAGGCCCCCCGAGGCTTCGGCGGGAAAGAACTTGAATACGTCCAGGCCCATGGCCATGCCCGCCTCTATCATGCTGGGGTTGTTCACGCCAGGCAGGACGGGCACGCCGCGCTCGAGGCACCAGTCCACGGTAGCGGGGTTGAAGCCCGGCGATACGATGAAGCGCGCGCCCGCGTCCACGGCTTTCTTGGCCAGTTCGGGGTTGACCACGGTGCCCGCGCCTACCACCAGATCGGGGCACTCGGCGCTCATGCGGCGTATGGACTCCTCGGCCGCGGCGCTGCGGAAGGTAACTTCGGCCACTTTCAGGCCCGACGCGGCGAGGGTTTTGCCCAGGGCGGCGGCCTTGCCCGCGTCTTCCAGCTTTATGACCGGCACCAGGCCGGCCTCGAATATAGTCGTAAATAGGGGGGTCATCGTGGCATCCTCCGTAATGTAAGCGTTGGCGCGCAGTATAGCACGGCCTAGCGGGACAGGTAGCCCCCGTCCAGGGGAATAATGGCGCCGTGTACGTAATCCGAAGCCCTCGAGGCCAGGAATACGACGAGGCCCTTTATATCCGCGCCCGTGCCCCAGCGACCGGCCGGTATGCGGGCGCTTATCTCCGCGCGGCGCTTCTCGTCGGCAAGTAGCCCGGCGTTCATGTCCGTATCCATGTAGCCGGGGGCTATGGCGTTGACGTTTATGCCGCGGCCAGCCCATTCGTTGGCCAGCGCCTTTGTAAGCTGGGCCACGCCGCCCTTGCTGGCCGCGTAGGCGGGCACGGTGAAGCCGCCGAAGAAGCTCAGCATGGAGGCGAGGTTGATGATCTTGCCGCCGCCCTGCGCCAGCATGAGGCGGCCCGCCAACTGGCAGGCCTGGAACAC
>JBGSKZ010000607.1:0-5187 GCA_041741035.1 Treponematales bacterium | reverse complement strand
GAGCGACCGTGGGCGCGCCGCGCAGCCTGGCGTGCAGCGCCGCGGAATAGCTTTGCTGCCCTTCCGGCCCCACGAACAGGAGCGACGAGTCTCCCGATACCGGTACGGCCAGGCGCGACGCGCTCAGGGCGGGAGCCCCCGATACCGCCAGGCCGGTAACGAGGGGGAAGCCCGGCAGGGGCTCGAGCTTGGCGTCGCAGCGGTACACGGTGCCGCGCGCCGAGACGGCCCAAACGGCCTCGATGGCGCCATCCGGCGCGTCCAGGGCCACCCAGGCCTTATCGTCCAGCGTAAGCTCGCTGAAAGCGCCCGAGGCCAGGTTCATGGCCATGATGGAGCGCTCGCTCGACCAATAGGCCATGGGCGAGCCGTCGGGGCCTTTCCCCGCCACCGGATCGGAATCCATGCGGCCGGGAGCCTTGACCGGGAAGCCCGCTATCTCGGCCAGGCCTATGGAGGGAGAGGCCGAGGCGGAGAGCTCGAGCCTTAACGAGCTGCCCGAGAGCTTAAGCGAGGCTAAGCCCCTGCGGTAGAGCTTGAGAGCCTGGGACAGGCCCTCCTGGCCGCGCAGGAAGAAGGGCACGCTGCGGTCGAGGTTATAATAGAGCATAGCCGACGATTCGGGGGAAATAGCCGCCGCCGTTTCCTTCCAGCGCTCGGTCTTGACGAGGAGCTCTCCGGCGCGGAGCTCGGCCACGCAGCCCGCCAGGAGCTCGGCGCTCGGGCTCGCGTAGAGTATGCCGTCGTGCACCAGGTAAAAGGGCTCGACGAGCGTTATGCCCAGGCTCTCCAGGAAGGCCCTGAGCCAACGCGGGAAGATGACGCGCGGCACGCGCACGCCGTCCACCAGCGCGGAGAGGTCCCTGCCCAGGAGCAGCGACCCGAAGGCCTGGTCGAATACGTTTTTGCGCGCGCGCTCGTCGCCTACGCTGGCGAAGAAAACCGGCGCGGGACCCCGGTCGCTGCCGAACACGCCCAGCTCGTCGCCCATCCAGGAAAAGAGCAGGGCGTCTATGCCCATGCCGAAAGCCAGCTTAGCCGCGTCATCCGCGGTCTTGTAGGCCGACTGCGCGTCCGCGCCCAGGAGCCCAGAAATTGCCTGCCAGAGGGCGGAAGGCGCGCCCGCGGCCAACAGGCTGAAATACGAGGTAGAGGCCGGGAGGCGCGTAAGGCTCTGAGGCGTGCGCGAGCGCTTTTCGAAGAGGGCGCGAAGGCTCTCGTCGGATACCAGGTACGGCAGCTCCATGGCCAGGCTTACGCGCTCGTCCTTGAGGCCCAGGTCGACTACGGACAGGCTCGGAAAGCCCAGCCCCGCCAGCAGCCCCGCCAGGGGGCCTTCTCCCGCCGCCATGCCCTCGGTGAAGGAAGCGGGCTCGGCCAGGAAACGCAGCGTACCCGCGCCGCGGGCGCCGAGCGCCTTGGCAAGGGCGTTCTTGTCCTTAATGGGCTTGGGGCGGGCGGCGGCCTGCAGGAGCTCAAGGTCGCTGGCTACGACGAGCACGTTACGGTAAAAGAGGGCATAGGCGCTGAACTCGCCGCTTTCAAAGCGGAAGTGCGGGGGAAAGGCACCGGCCTCGTAGGAAAGCCCTTCCGCCTTCTCGAGCAGGGCGGGGAAGATTCTCGCCGCTAAAGGCGCGAGCCGCGTAAGGGCGGAGCGGAGGCCAAGGTCGGCGGCCATCACGAAGCCGCCTTCGCCATAGAGGGCGGCGTCCACGCGTATGTCCGCCAACTTGAGGAAGAGCGGCGAGCGCAGGATGGGATTGGCGCGCAGGGAACGCATCGTTCCGCGGAGCGCCGCCGTGCCCGGGCCGGAAAGTGCGGCGTCCACGGCCTTGAGGTGCAGGGCTTCGTTCAGGAAGGCGCTGGCCGAAGGCAGGCTCGCGTAAGCGTCGAAGCCCTCGGGCATATGGGCGCTGGGGTCGCTCCTGAAAATCAGGGCCGTCAGGGCGAGGGCGGAGGCGGCGGCAAGGGGCAGGCCCACGAGCAGGGCGAGCAGCCAGAGCGCCGCCTTCAGGCCGCGCCTCTTTTTCTTCTGACTTCCCGCCGCTTCGGCTCCGCCCTTAGCCTGGGCGGTGGCCTCTGAGGCTTCCTGTTCATCGTGGGGCGTGGCGGCCGTATCCTCGCGCTTATCAGGCATCGAATCCTCCATAGCTCATGCAACGATCGCTGCGGGCCATTGTCGACCGAAAAGCATTATTGCGTCAACGGTAGAAGGGTGCTAGCATGGCCTTATGGAAGCACTAGAACGATTAAGAGCGATAGACGGCGAGGCCAAGCTCGTGCGGCACATAGCCGGCGTGCTCGGCTGGGACCAGGAAACCTACATGCCTCCCGCGGCCATCGAGGAGAGGGGCGACCAATTGGCTTTCCTCGAAGCCCTGGCTCACGATAAGCAGACCTCGCCCGAAGTAGGCGAGCTTTTGGCCTCCCTCGGGTCCACGAAAGAGAATCCGGGCGGCGACGCCTCGCTCGGCGCCGTAGAGCGCGCCTACCTCAGGGTGATGCGGCGCGGCTACGACCAGGCCACCAAGATTCCCACGGATCTGGTATCGGAGATGGCCAAGGCGATAAGCCTCTCGCAGGCGGCCTGGGTTAAGGCCAGGAAAGAGAACGATTTTCCTTCCTTCGCCCCGCATCTGCAGAAGATGCTGGACTTTAACAAGCGCATAGCCGCCTATCTCGATCCGGCCAAGAAACCCTATGACGTGCTCCTCGATATCTTCGAGGAAGGCGCCACGGAAGAAAGCATAGCCGCCGTGTTCAAGCCCCTGCGGGAGGAGCTCGTGGCGCTCATGGCCAAGATACGGTCGCGGCCCCAGGTCGACGACAGCGCGCTCCATCGCCATTGCCCTGAAGCGGCCCAGGCCGAGGCGAGCGCCTACCTGATGAAGCTATTGTCCTACGATTTGGAGCGCGGGCGCCTCGATAAGGCCGCCCATCCCTTTACCACCGGCATAGGCGAAGCGGACGTGCGCATAACCACGCGATACATGGAAGACTTCTTCCCCTCCAGCGCCTTCAGCACCATACACGAGGGCGGCCACGCCCTCTATGAGCTGGGCATAGACCCCGCGCCCGGCTATAAGCGAACTTCCCTGGCCGAAGCCGCGAGCATGGCTATCCACGAGTCTCAGTCGCGGCTGTGGGAGAACATGGTGGGCCGCTCCCTGGGCTTCTGGAAGAACCAGCTGCCTGCCTTCAAGGCATTCTTCAAGCCGAAGCTCGACGATATATCGCTTGAGGACTTCTACAAGGCCATAAACAAGGTGGAGCCCTCGCTCATACGCGTGGAAGCCGACGAAGTCACCTACGGCCTGCACGTCATCCTGCGCTTCGAACTGGAAGCCGCGCTCATGGGCGGCACGCTCCTCGTCGCGGACCTGCCCGCGGCCTGGAACGAAGGCATGCGGAAGCTCCTCGGCGTAACGCCGCCGAGCGACGATAAGGGCTGCCTGCAGGATATTCACTGGTCCATGGGCTCCATCGGCTACTTCCCCAGCTATGCGCTGGGCAACCTCTACGGCGCCCAGCTCTGGGACGCCATGAAGGACCAGGGCGTGGACCCCGCCGCCGCGGTGGAAAGGGGCGATCTTTCCGCCATACTAGCCTGGCTCAGGGCTAACGTGCATAAGCCGGGCGCCATGTATAAGCCCGGAGAACTCATACAGCGCGTGAGCGGCAAGCCCCTGGACGCCTCTCACTTCGTGCGCTACCTGAATCAGAAATACGCGGGGGTGTATGGGTTCTGACCCCGCCCTGCTCGGGGCGGCGGGCTTCATTACGGCGCTCGCCGCCCTGTTCCTATCCGCCTCCGCGGCCGGCTTGGCCTTCTTCGGCCTTAAGAAGCTCCGCGGCATCCTGGCCCGGGGGCGCTATGCCCGGCCGCGCCTGGGGCTTTCCTTTCTATTCGTATGCTTGAGCCTGGGCGCGGGCTTCTGCGCCTGGGCCTTCGTGCTCCTGGGGCGCGGGGGCATAGCCTTTAGCCAGCTCTACCCGTACGCGGCGGCGGGAGCTGGCCTGGGTTTGGCCTTCGGCGTCTTTCCGCGAGCGGCCGGCTCGCTCATAGCCGCCTTGGCCCTTACCAGCCTGGCCCTCGCCTGGCTGGAAGGCGCCGCCTGGCATGAAAGCCTCCCGGGACTCGAGGCGGCTCGCCTGTCCGTCTATGAAGCCAATGAAAGCGGGTCGTTTATCGGGCTCTCCGCGCCGGACAGGAATGCCCTGCCCGTAATGCAGAACCTCCGCCTGCCGCCAGGCGAGCTGCGCTTCGAGGCCGAGCTGCTTTCCGTGCGCGGCCCCTTCGCCGCTTTCGTAGGCGTCGCCTTCTATCGCCTGAGCGGACTGCGGGCGGGCGCGGAGCGCGTGGCGCTGCCCATGGAGCGGGGGCCTTTGCTCGAGCCCTCCTTCCTCGCCTTCCTGGCGCCGGCCCTGGGCTTCACCAGGGAGCTGTTCGTAAGCCAGGCTATCGCGGCGGCGGAATTTAGCCGGGCAAGCCTCCGTATAGGTCCCGATGCCGGTTTTACGCTAGTATTTGACTAAAAGAGGGGCGCCAGCCCCTTAAGGCCCTTGCCAGTGTTTCTACGTAACGGTATAATGAGGGCCTGGGTATCCTAAGCGATGTCCCAAGGAGCAGTATATGGCAGCAAGACAGGCATTCAGTCCCAAAGCAGTAGCGCCCCTCTCCCTCCTTTCCCTCACCACTTCCGCTGTTTCCTTCCTGACTACGACTACATACACGACTACCCCCACCACGACGATGTGACGCCCCGGGCGTCCATGAGATTCGCGGCCAGCCCGTAGGGCGGCTCCGAACGGTCCCATCCCGTCGACGCGGGACGGATGACGCTCGGGTTTAGAAAACCAGTCAGTAGTACCATCCTCATTCAAAGGCAGTAGCGTTGCGCCCGGGCCGTATAGAAGGCTTTGAGGCCGCGTTCATGAAGGTTGCAGTATGGCGTATATAGTCGTGAAATTAGGCGGTTCCGTGTGCGAGGGCCCTGCCTCTGCGCCGGCTCTCGCGCGCATAGTCGCTAGTTACCGCGAGCCGGCGGTATTCGTGCTCTCCGCCCTCAAAGGCGTTACCGATAGGATACTGGCGTTCGCTTCCTCTGACGAAAGCCGGTCGGCGGAGGCCGCGCGCGGCCTCGCGCAGAGCCTTAAGGATCAATACGGCGCCTTCGCGGCGGCGTT
>JBGSKZ010000606.1:0-8278 GCA_041741035.1 Treponematales bacterium | reverse complement strand
CGCCGCCGCCGTCTAGGCCGGCGGGCGCTTTCCCTTGCTCCGCGTTTTCCAGCGCCGACCGCGCCTCGGGCGAAGCGCCTAAGGCGTCCAAAGCCGCGCTGAAAAACCCGTCCCAGCCCCAATCGGCGAGGGGATCGCGCTGGGTGGCCCCAGCGTCGCGATAATGCTCATAAACTATATACATACGATATTCCCGCTTCTATGCGGGCTTTCCGGCCGCGAAGGCGCTATCTTGTAAGCTGCGCGCGCGGACGACGCGCGCCTCCGGAATAAGCCCGGCAGGCGCAGGACCATAGACGCGTCCCGGCGTATTAAGCCGCGAACGGTCAACGTTTTTGCTTGCTTGTCCGGATGGCGGAAGGGTGGGAAGGGAAGACCGGCGCGCTCAGGCTGGGAGCGCGCGCTTGCCTTAAAGCCTATCCTTCAGGCGTCCGGTATAAATGCAGGCTACTCGTATCATGCGGACCTCCTGAAACATGGTTTTAAGAAGGAGCCTTGCCGTCAAGGCCCCTTGTCGAGACTGATACTAATCCATGCCTTCGTAAAGGGAAAGTGTACTAATCGTTTCCAATCGATTTGTGCACAAGGCCCGCGGGCTTTACTCGGGGGCGGGCCTTTGTGTATATTCTTTAGCATAGCGCTACATCATTATCAACGCGAGGTTAACGTATGCCCACGTACGAATACGAATGCCGAAGCTGCGGGTATACCTTTGAGAAATCCCAGAACATGTCTGAGGACCCCATCAAGGATTGCCCCGAGTGCGGCAAGGACGTCCGCCGCATCATTTTCGGAGGCTCTGGCGTTATCTTCAAGGGCTCAGGTTTCTATGTGAACGATTCGCGCGGCAAGAAGAGCGCCGTCGGTTCAGGTCCTTCCGACGCTAAGACGGGCGAAGCCAAGGCCGGCGATAAGCGTGCCGATAAGGGCGCAGATAAGGGCGCCGAAGGCGCGCAGGCTAAGCAATCGGAGAAGTCGGAGAAGTCGGAGAAGAAGACGGAAAGCGCCGCCCCTTCAGGCGCCAAGGAAAGCTCCTGAAGGCCAAGGAAGCTCCCCGCTATTACTGCCAGCATTGCGGGGCGGAAGTAGGGCGGGACGAAAAAGCCTGCCACAGTTGCGGCAGGCTTTTTACCTCGGTACTCTGCCCGAAGTGCGGCTTCAGCGCGTCGGCGAGCCGTTTCAAGGATGGCTGCCCCGTATGCGGCCACTCAGGCGCTTTGGACGCGCCCGGCTATGCCGGCGCCACGGACGAATGGCCGCCCCGCGCCGCGCCTAAGGGGCCGGCGGCTCCGCTGCCCCTCTGGATGTGGCTGCTTGCCCTGGGCATACTCGCGTTCGCGAGCATAGGCCTTTTAAGCGCGCTCGTCTGATTCAGTTCAGATTCTGGTCCAAGTGGCCGGCACGTACCACTTTGTAGTCGCCGGTGTCAGTATTCAAGTCGTATATGCTGAAATTCGTCTTTATATCGAAGCCAGGGTGCCGCACGGCGAAATTGAGCGACGCCGAGCCTTCGGGGCCGGTATGGATGCGGTGGAACACGTTGCAGGGCCATACCAGTATGGCGGCGCCATCGTAGATAAGCTTGCCGTTCTTGAATACCCGGTTAGGCTCGACGACGAAATTTTCCAAGCGCCTGTGTTCCAGAGTATAAATATCCACCGTGCGCTTGCCATGCAGGACGATAAGGTTATCCTCCTGCGCCTGGTGCAGGTACCAGGGGCGCTCCACGCCCGCGACCGATCCGGGAGATATGGCGTCGCTCTCGTGTATGACGCGGTCTATGCCGTCAACGCGGGGCAGGAGCTCCATGGGGAAAATGTCGAAGTGCACGCCTTTGGTCTTCCTAAACGGCGTAAGGGCTATGATCCTATAAAAATTCGGCACTTCCTCGACGATGTTCTTGTCCTTTTCCATTCAGAGCTCCTTCTTGGAAAACGTATCGAGGGGCAATTCAAGCTCCTCGGGCTTGCGTATGAAGCGGGCCAGGAGGCTCGCGCTGTGGGCGAAATAGAGGCCGTCGGCTATGCGCTCGTCCAGGCTAATCTTGACGTTGATATGGCGCCTGCCTTCAGGTCCGCCATTGTCCTTGCGGAATATCTTGCCCAAGGCTATGAAGAGGCTGGCGGTACCCCATTCGTAGAGGTGATGATAGGGAGTTTCCAGGCCTAGGCTACCTAGGTTGGCAAAGTAGGCCGATACGTAGAGGGGATCGCTCCTGATCATGCCCTTGGGCGCTATATTCATGCGGTCGAGGAGGCGGAAGAGGAAGGTGGAAAGCGCGCGCCCTCCGGGCAGGGAACCGACTATGCTCATTTCCTTCTCGTCGGGCGTAGGCTGGTCATCGCGTATCGACGCTATGGCGGCGTTTACCTTAGCCATAACCTCGGAGATGCGGTCCTCCGGCTCAAACCATACCTTTGCGGAGCGTTCCACCGCTTCCTCGCTCAAGGCCTGCTTCACGATAAAGGAAAAACAGAGCTCGTTACGCTGGTAGAGGCCTCTCCGGGATATAAAGCGGTTGAGCTTGGGCTTAAGGGCAAAGGTGCGCACCGCGGCGGCCAGGATGACGCCGAAAAGGCTGTAGCGCGCATCGGGGCGCTCGGCGTTTTTGTGATGGACATAGCTGAGCGCCGCCTCCACGTCTATGTCTTTGGAGAAATACACCGTGGCTTCGGTACGCGAGCGCATGATATAGGGCAGCATGGACGACATCTGCGTGTCATGCCGTAGCTTGCGACCATCGGGCCTGTCAAGGAATATCATCGGCCATCTGCCCTTGGCTTGAAGCCGAGCGACTTGCCCTCGCGCTCCACGGCTACGATACCGCTCGAGCCAAGGCCGCCGAGCGCCCGCGATAACGGGGTGGACACGAGGCTACGATAGGCCCGCTGCAGGTTGCGAGCGCCGAATTCCGGCGAAAAGCCCTCTTCCAGTATGAGGTCGAGCGCGGCTTCGCTGAATTCCAGCTCAATGCCGTATTCCGTCTTGAGCGCCTGGTTGCCTTTGAGCACGATGGTGTCCGCAAGTATGCGCTTGGCATCCCCGCGGTCCAGCGAACGGAAGGGCACGATGGCGTCGAAGCGGTTTAAGAGCTCCACGGGGAAGGCCTTCTTGAGCGCGGCCATGGGGGCGCCAACGCGGCCGGGCCCTAGTTCCTGGCCGAAGCCTATAGCGGAGCCTTGCTCCCCGCCCACATTGCAGGTAGCCATGATAGTGATGGAGGCGAACGAGAGAACCCTGCCGCTCGAATCCGTCGCCCTGCCTGCGTCCAGTATCTGCAGGAAGATGCGGTGCACTTGAGCGTGGGCCTTCTCGAGCTCGTCCAGCAGGAGCACGCCGCCAGCGCAGCTATCCACCGCCCGCGACAGTAGCGGCGCGTCGTCGTAGCCTATGTAGCCGGGAGGCGCGCCCAGGAGGCGCGCGGCGGTATGGGCGTCAGAAAACTCGCTCATGTCTATGCGGAAGAGCGCGTCGTCCCGGCCCGAAAGGGCCTTGGCCAGGCTTATGGCAAGGGCCGTCTTGCCCACGCCCGTAGGGCCGGTAAGGAGGAAGGCGCCGTCGGGGCGGCCTTCCTGCAGGCCGAGGCGCATTTTTGCAACCCTTACGGCGTCGGATACCTGGGCTATGGCCCGATCCTGGCCCAATATGTCCTTGCCTATGGCCGCCTCTAACCCTGGTAGCCCGCGCGAGCTATCCAGGCCGGACTCGGCCACCACGTTGGCTATATCCTTGACTGCGTCCAGGAGGCGCGCCTCGCTGAGTTCGCTCTCTCCGAGGAACACGGCCCGCGAGGATGCCCGGTCGAGCACGTCCAGAGCCTTATCGGGGAAGCGGCGCATGGGCAGGTAGCGCCTTGATACCTCGAGAGCGCGCTCCAGCATCGCCGGCGGTATCGTTATGCCGAAATGCTTTTCCAGGCGCGGCGCTACGCCCGCCATGATGACGCGTACGGTGGCGCGGTCGGGCTCCTTGACCAGCACCGTTTGGAAGCGCCTGAGCAGCGCGCTGTCCTTTTCCAGATAGCGCGCATAGTCGGCATTCGTCGTGGCGCCTATGCAGCGTATACGGCCGGAGGACAGGGCTGGCTTGAGCACTTCGGATATGGGATTGTTGGCGAAGGAAGGTACGACCTGATGCACTTCGTCTATGAAGAGGAATACGTTGGGGAGGGCCTCTGCCGCTTCCACCACCTGGTTCAGGTTTTCTTCCAGGGCGCCGTGAAGGGTAGTGCCAGCCAGGAGTTCCGCTACGCGGAGCTCGAAGATGCGCGCGTCCTTGAGACGCTCCGGCACCGCGCCCGCCTTTATGCGCATGGCCAGGCCCTGCACCAGGGCCGTCTTGCCTACGCCCGATTCGCCTATGATGAGCGGGTTGGGTTTCCAGTATTTGATAAGCGTGGATACGAGGGAGTCGAGTTCCGCCTCGCGGCCGAAAATGGGATAGTCGGCTTCCGCCCCGGTCAGTTCCTGGCCGAAGCGCTCCAATACGTGAAAGGCTTCGGACTCGCTGCCCCGGGCGCGGGGCAGGGGCAGGGCTATCTCGTCTGAGGGCAGGGCCAGTGCGGGCTCGGCTTCGGCGCGGAAGTACGGCGCGAGCTCGTCCTTAATGGACGGCCACGCCGCCCGTATGAGGTGCTCGGGCTCCACCTTAGCGTCGCCGGCCATGGCCTCGGCCTTGTCCAGTATCGTGCGGAATTCCTGGGAAATTTTCATGGCCCCGTCGGTTTCCGCCGGCGGCCTGGCTTCTATCCTCTCGTTCAGGGCCTTGAGCCGCTGGTCGTCAACGATGGCGTTGTTGCGCCGCGCTATGGCCACGATATCGGGCAGCGCCGCGAGCAGGAGCGCGGAGGCCAGGTCGCTGGACTCGGTCTGGCCCCGCCGCTCGCGCAGGGCTATGTCCTGGGTCTTCACGAGCACGCCGAGCGCGCTCTCCGAATATCTATCGTAACGGGACATGCCTACTCCTCTAGAAAGACGTCCAACGCGGACGTCCTGCGCTTTTCCACCCCTGCCAGTCGGTAAATCCGATCGGCGCGGCGCAGGTTCTCCGATGTTTCCTCGGCCTCGTCCAGTGAGCCCGGGCCGCCACTGATAGCGCTTTCTATGGCGGGATGATATTCGTCCACGATCTGCACGAGCCCGTTTAGGCAGCGGAGGAACTGGCGTTTGGTAAGGGCGCCGTCCTCCAGCGGAAATTCAATTATAGCCCGAATTTCTCCGTCCCGCTCGTCATACTCGTACTTTATGAGCTTGGATCGCCAGCATACGCCGAGCAAAACGCGAAAAACCTCGGCCCTGCTCGGGCCGTCGGGAGGGTAATTGTAAAGATTGGGGGCAAGGAGCTTAAAGTATTCTCCCTCCTCGTCCATCCTCGCTATGATAAACACCGAACCGTCGCCGTCCTGGTCGCGGTATACATCGGTAGCGAAGCTGGTACGTATGTAGTCCCCATGCACGGAATACTTGAGACCTTCTTCCGTGAGGAACGTTTCCAACGTAGCCAAATCCGTAGCCACCGCACACCGCCTTTCGCCGCGCCTCAAAGCGCCTAGTGAATCGTACAAAGGGCACAGCCCCGTGCTATTAGTATACGGAAAAACCAGGGCCTGGGAAAGACTCGCCCGCGCCTGGCTCCGTGCCTCGGCATGGCGGCTGAGCGAGGCGAAAGGGGGCGTTAAGCGGAGACGGGCGACGAGCGCCCGGAGGCGGGCGAAGGGCGGCGAAGGGCGGCGACGCTCTGCGGGCATGAAGCGCATTGACCGCCTTGATGCGCCCGTTTACTATCAACGCTATGCTTATTAAAGCCTCTTCGGCTGAGCCTGCGCAGCCCTTCTGCGTCATACCCGCCGCTGGCCGATCATCGCGCATGAAAGGCTGCGCCTCCGGCGAATTTAAGCCGCTCCTGCCCTGGAAGGAAGGTCGCCTCATAGACGCGGTCATTGCCGCTTGCGCGCAGGGAGGCGCGCGGCCCCTCGTCGTTGGCGGCTACAACGCGACGGAGCTCGAGGCTGCGCTTGCCGGCTATAAGGGCCTGGCCTTCATCCGGAACGCGGCATGGGAGCGCGGTATGCTCGGTTCCATACGCCTCGGCGCGCGGGAGGCCCATAGGCTCGACCCTCTCGGGCGGGGCTTTTTCGTGGCTCCCGCGGACATGCCCTTGTTGCCGGCGAAGGCCTTCGCCGCGCTACGGGAGGAGGCCTCGCGCCGCTGGAGCGCGGATGAAGCGCCTGCGGCCCTCTTCCCGAGCTATAAAGGCGAGCTGGGACATCCGGTGTGGATACCCTTCGATTTCCTGCCTGCCATGGAAGGCTTGGATCCCGACGGACGGCTGCGGTCCTTCCTCATGGGACAGCCCTGGGCTAGCGTCGAGCAAGCGGATCGGGGAATCGTACTGGATTTGGACACGCCCGAGGCCTATGCCGACGCTTGCCTGCCGCCCTGACCCGTGCTATCTTCCTTAAATGAAATACTACAAACCCATTCCAGTCGCCGCGTTTTTTGCGGCTTTTTTTATCTTTTTTGCCCTGCCCTTAAGCGCCCAGGCTCCCCTGCCGTCCCAGCCGCGCCGCGTGGCGTTGGGCGGCAGGGCGGTAGCCATGGTCGCCGACGCCATCTACGCCTTCCCTTCCGCCCGGCAGGCAGTAGTAGCCATAGCGGGAACCGATCAGGGCCTTGGGGCCTTTCTTGAGGCGGTAGACCCCGGTTTCCTAGCCAAGCCTACCCTCGATCGCAGCGCGGGCGCAGAGGCGTACGCGGCCCTGAGCCCCGACCTCGTTATCGTGAAATCGACGATGAAGTCCAGCCTCGGCGCAGGCTTGGGCACCCTGGGCATCCCGGCGCTCTATTTGAATCTCGAGAGCCCCGAGGACTACTACGCCGAACTGGCTCTGCTCGGCACGGTTTTCAAGTCGGACACGCGCGCCGCCGAGCTGGTACGCTACTACAAAGATATCGTGGGCAGGACAGAAGCCGCCGCCGCGGCTGCCACGCGCGCCGGGCTGGCGGCTCCGCGCGTACTCGTCATGCAGGCGGGGGGGGGCAGTTACCAAGTGCCGCCGGATACTTGGATGCAAACGCGCCTCGTGGAACTCGCCGGCGGCAAGCCCGTATGGAAAGGCGCCAATCCCGGCAACGGCTGGGCTACCGTGGGTCCTGAGCAGATACTCGCATGGAATCCTGACCTAATAGTGCTCATATCCTACAAGGAAGACTCAAAGGCGCTGGCCGAGTCTTTTAAGGCTGACAAGCGCTTCGCTTCCATGGCGGCGGCCCGATCCGGGGCGGTACGGGGCTATGCGCAGGACTTCTATTCTTGGGATCAACCCGACACGCGCTGGGGACTGGGCCTGCTTTGGCTTTCCAAGAACCTTTACCCGGCGCAGTCGGCAAGCGTAGCCATAGAGTCGGAGGCGCGCCGCTTCTTCAAGCTGTTTTACGAACTGGATGACGCGCGCTTCGACGCCGTCATTAAGCCGCGGCTTTCGGGTAACTGGCAGTGACCAAGCCCCCCGGCGCGCGGCTCCTGGGAACGGGCTCGCGCTTGGGTCTAGGGCTGCTCCTGCTCTGCATGCTCTCGGCGGCGGCGCTGCTTTTCGGCCGCTATCCTAGCCCGGGTTTCTTGAGCCTGCGTACGCTTGCCGAGGATCCCGTCGCCTTGCGCGTGCTTACCCTAATACGCCTACCGCGCGTGCTCGGGGCCCTGCTTCTCGGCGCCACCCTGGGCGCCACCGGCTGCGCCTTCCAGCTCGTCTTCGCCAATCCCCTGGTGGACGCGGGCTTCCTGGGCGTATCGCAGGGAGCGTCCTTCGGCGCGGGGCTCGCCCTGGTCGCGGGCTCGAGCCCCTTCTTCCTCTTCGGCTCGGCCTTCGGCTTCGCCGCGCTTGCCCTCGCTCTCTCGGTTTTCCTCGCCTCCAAGCTGCGTTTCGGCGGCGCGGTATTGCGCCTCGTGCTTTCGGGCATAGCCGTATCCGCGTTCTTCTCGGCGGCGGTCGCGCTGGTAAAATACGGCGCCGATCCTCAGAAAGAGCTGCCCGAGATTACCTACTGGATGATGGGCGGCCTCTCCGGCGCGGGCTGGAAGAATCTGGCCCTCGCCGCTCCCCTTGCCCTTGCGTCACTGGGCTTCGTGCTCTTAACCCGCTGGCGCATTACCCTCCTGTCTTTGGACGAGGCCACGGCCGCCTCCCTGGGCGCTAAGCCGGGCCTTGAGCGCGGCCTTACCCTGGGCTTCGCGGCGGCTGGCGTGGCGGCGGTGACCGCCATGGCCGGAACGGTATCCT
>JBGSKZ010000605.1:0-2991 GCA_041741035.1 Treponematales bacterium | reverse complement strand
GCACCACTGGAAGGAAGGCGCAAGGTGCGCGTGAACTATATCGGGCTTGAACTCGGCTATGGTCCTGCGCACGGCGCACGCGCGCCACGGCAGGTAGGGCGAAGCCGCCCGCGCGCTGCCGTAGCTAAGTTCCACGCCGGCTGAAAGCAAGGTAGCCGAAAAGGCGTCATTCGCGGGATTCAAGGCCAGCACCCGTACGCGAGCGCCTCGATCCTTTTGGCGCGGGGCTAAGTCCGCCACCAGCTTTTCCGCTCCGCCCATGGCCAGCGAATTGATGACGTGCAGTACTTTATACGGTATCGAAATCGGCATACTGTACGTCCAAGAGGCTGCCTATATCCGGAGTCCTATCGTTCAACGCCTTATAGACGACGCGCATAGTCCTTTTCTTTATCAATCTCATAAACGTAGGCCCCATAAAGCCCGCCAAGGCGAAGGCTTTGCGCGAAGGCTCTGCTAAAGGGGAGCAGGCTTGCGCCCTGCCGCGGCCTTGAAGGCCGGCGCAGGCGTAACGCAGGGCAAGGGCCATGCCCTCGGGCTCCCCGCCCAAGGCCATGATCTTTACGCTGCCTTCATCCTGTCGCCAGGCCGCCCAGGAAAAGCGTTCGCCTTTGCGTACGCTCATCGCCTTGTACCTGGCCCGCTCCGCGCGCAAGCGCCAGGCAAGGTATGGTCCGTCTACGTATTGGCCGACGAGGTTTCCGGCAAGCAGGCGTAAATCGCCGCCCTCAACGCCCAATTCCGCGGGGCTCAATTCCCGCGCAACGAAGCCCCGCCGCTCCGCCTTGCGGATAAGGGCTCGGTCGCGCGCCGCCATAAGGGATACAAGGGGGCCAAGGTAGGCCTTGCCCTGATAATCTATGTGCCGGCCTATGGTCCAGCCTAAGCGCCGGTAGGAACCGAAGGAATTTTCGTTAGGATAACCGAAGAGAAAATCGGCCCCGCTCTCCGCGAAGAGCCGTTCGCATTCTCGTATGAGCTTACCGAATATGCCCTGGCCCCGAAAGGCCTTGGCCACGTAGCTGTCGCAATCCTGTACGCCCAAGAAGGTTGCAGAGCCCTGGACGAAACGCGTGGCTATATAGCCGTTGGCTCCCGCCAGTTGGCCGTCTACGTATACGCCCAGGAAATGCGGCATCGAATCTGGCGCCTGCGGGTTGCCCGCGTATTTTGCGTACAGCGCCTCGGGGCTGAAGCCCGACCATTCCTCAAGGAATAATGCCGTTATATCCTTAAGCGCCTGGTCCTTGGGCGTGGTAAAGCGTATGGGCCTAAATTCTATAGCCATGTATCAACCTTTCTTGCCAAGGCGGAGCAGGTCGAGGCGCGAGGCCAGCCAGCCGGCCGGGAGGCAGAGCGCAGCCAGGAAGCGCCGGCGCGGGCTTAAGGCCCGTATTCCCCGCGCGATTTCTTTGCCATGCCACAGGAAGCGCGCGTAATTTACGCCCTCGCGCAGCAATCGCCACGCGGGGAAGGGCAATTCTAAAGCTTCCCGGTAATACAGCAGGTTGCCCACCGGATTCTTAAGCCGCAGTTCCAGGCTCTTGTCGGACAAGCCTCCCGCCAGATATTCGCAAATATAGAGAGGCTCGTTAGTTAGCGCGAATTTATAACCGTCCCGCGCCATCCTATGCCACACCACCGATTCGGTTAAAAAGCGTTCGCCCTCAAACTCCGGGAAGGGGTAACGACGCAAGATTTCAGACTTGAATACCTCGGCCTTATCGCCGCGCACGCCGTGGAGAAAGGCCAGGCTGGCCGTATCGATGGGGCTTGCCCGCAGCGGCAGGCTCTCGCCTATAACGGCGCCGCGCGTATCCACGCGCAGCCCCATGATGCCCACGATATCGCTCGCGGCTGCGCGGGGCATCAAAGCCTTTATGCTGGCCAGGGAAGAAGGCGGCAAGAGATCGTCCGAATCGACGATGAACTGCCAAGCCCCCCGGGCTAAGGCTATGCCGTGGTTAAGCGCGCGGTGCTTGCCGCCATTGTCCTTTTTTACGTAGCGCAGCCTCGCGCCCCAGTTCGTTGCCAAGCGCTCCATGAGCGAGGCCGTGCCGTCCGTGGACCCATCGTCCACGACCAGCCACTCAAAGTCGCTCTCGCTTTGCGCCAGCAAAGAATCCGACAAAGCCTCTAGGGTATGCGCGCGGTTGTAGCTTGGCGTAAGGACGGTCAGGAGCGGCATGAATACTTTAGTCTGCGGCTACTGGGCTTGGCTGTAGGTCGAATCGATAGCTAAAGCCAAGGCTAATTGAAAACAGTAGCCGATCAGCCTGCGCTACCGGCGTCCAAATCCAAACGTAACGATCGACTGCACCCCAACTAGGGCTCGGGCTAACAGGGGGCCGTAACGAGCGCTCATTCCAGATATAGCCAAGATTAAGGGATCCGGTTATCCGTAGGGCTCCATAATCCTTCGTTATGCTTGTCCTGGATAGCACGCGGGATTCTAAAACATCCTCGTCCAAAAGCCTCGTGCCAAGAGGATGCTCCTGGCCATCGTGCCAGGGATTAGCCGGGGAAGAAGACCCAGCCAATCGATACTCAAGCGTCGCGCCAAGCTCAAAGCCAAAAAGGCTATCGAACCATTCCCCCTGGAACGCTATCGTATTTTCTCCATGAATAAAGCCGACCATATTATCTTCCAAGGTAATCGCCTTGGCGGTCGAGCCATCGATCATATAGCGAGTCTCAGGATAATACGTGTAGCCATAGGCCGATTGCCATTGTATGGCATCACCGCCGGTAGTTATCGGAGCGAAGCTATACATGGGGGAACCGGCATGATGAAAACCGAATTGGCCCCAATCAGTATCCCATTGCCCGCCAAGCGCCCATCCAGCCTTATAAGGCAATTCTGGAGTATCAGGAAACAGAAAGTGGATATTAAAGTCGTCTAACAGCGTTTGTACGTAATAGTAGCTGCCGTCATCGCGCCGCCAATCCCAAAACAAGCCCAGAAAATTGTTTTCATCGCCGCCGGTCGTC
>JBGSKZ010000604.1:0-5866 GCA_041741035.1 Treponematales bacterium | reverse complement strand
GTGGGTATGGACTTGAGCACCTTCACCTTCTCGTCGCGCAGCGCCTCGGGGTCGTCGCTATTGGCCGGGGCTTCCATGGCTATATTGGAGAGCACCTGGAGCAGGTGATTCTGCACCACGTCGCGTATGGCGCCGGTGGCGTCGTAGAAAGCGCCGCGCCCGCTTATGCCGAAATCCTCGGCCATGGTTATCTGCACCGATTCCACGTAGCGCCGGTTCCAGATGGGCTCGAGGAAGGTATTGGCGAAACGGAAGAATACCAGGTTCTGCACGGCGTCTTTGCCCAGGTAGTGGTCGATGCGGAAGATCGAGCGCTCGTCGAGCGCGCTGTGGAGGAGCGCGTTCAAACGCCGCGCGGAGGCAAGGTCGCGGCCGAAGGGCTTTTCCAGCACGAGCCGGCTGCCTTCCAAGGCGTTGGCACCACGCAGGCCCTCGAATACCACCTCAAAGAGGTTTTGGGGTACCGCCATGTACTGTAACGTGCGCTTAGCCTCGCCGAGCACCGTCTTTAAGGCGGCATAGGTGGCCGGGTCGTGGTACTCGCCCTCCACGTAGCGCAGGCGGTCCAGGAAAGCCTCCGCGGCCCGCGCGTCGGGTTGGACACGGCTCTTTTCCACGCTTTCCCGCGCGCGGTTCCTTAGCTTCTCAAGGCTCCAGCCGGCGCGGGCCACGCCGACGATGGGCGCGTCCAGGCTGCCCGAGGAAACCATGCGCTGCAGCGCGGGAAAGATTTTCTTGTACGCAAGGTCGCCGGTCGCGCCGTAAAACACGATGGCGTCGGATCTGTCGGGCATAACGCGGATCTCCTAGCGAATCAACGACTGATGGAAACCGCCATGGGGCTCATAGCGATCTCCCGTCTAAATATAGGCATTTTCTCGCGATCCGGCACTATTTGAGCGTTAAGCCAGCGCTGCGCCTACGATGACGAGGCCCTCCCGCCCCGTTCCATCCCCGCCAAGACCAAAGCGCACAAGGCTACCACGGCGCCCAGCCCCAAGCCCATGATAGTGAAAGCTGCCTGAAAGCCATGGCTGTCTACCCATCGGCCCAGCAGGGGGGTAAGCACGCCGCTACCTTCCATCCCCGCGAAGAAATAAATTCCCAATACCGTGGATCGTATGCTTGCCGGCACCCTGCCGGTCAAATAGGCTTCCGCGGCGGGCATACGCAGGTAGGGAACGGCTCCAAGCGCCACCAGAAAGGCGATAAAACCGAATCCGTAAGGGATTCTAGGCAGGGCCAGAAGCCCCGCCACGGCGGCGAAGGATGCGATCGCCGCTATCCGCTTGCGGCCGAAGCGGTCGGCCAGGCGGCCCCCAAGCGGAGCCGCCCATATGCCGGCGGAAAAATACAGGGCCAGGAGCGCGGCGGCGGCTTGCTCGGAGGCGCCGAGGGCATCCACGATATAGAGCGTCAGGAAGGACGAGGCTGACGCGAGGGCCGCGCCCATCGCCGTTACCATGATAATGAAGGTCGAAAGCTCAACTACGATAGCCGGCGAAAGCCTGGCGCGAGGCTCGCCGCCGGATATGGCGGTATCAGCCGGTCCTCCAAGGCCTCTTTTCAGGCATGCGCGATAGACTATGGCGCCTAGGAGGATGACGGGTATCGATAAAGCCAGGAAGGCGCCCCGCCATCCTAAGGCCGCGGCTAAGGCGACGCCTAAGATCGGCGCCGCGAAATAGCTTACGCTTCCTCCTATGACATGAAGCCCCAAAGCGTGCGCCTGCCTGCCAGGCTCCGCGGCGGCGCTGATGAGCGGCGCTGCCGCGGGATGGTAGCCTCCGCCTAGGATACCCATGAGGACGAGCGAGCCAAAAAGCAACGGGTATCCGGAGGAAAGCCCCAGGAGGAGACCTGCTGCGCCTAGCCCTGCTATACCGGCGGTCAGCACGATGCGGGGACCGATACGGTCCGCCAGGCGTCCCGCGGGAATCTGCCCGAAGCCATAGGATAGGTTGAAGGCCGCCATCACGAGCCCGGCCTGCGCATAGTTAAACCCTAGCTCGTCCCGTATGAAGGGAAGCAGGGGCGTGAGGAGGGCGGTCAGTACGTGGTGGCTGAAGTGGGCAAGGGTAAGGAGCAGTATGGTCCGGGATGAGTCGCGCACAACGCCAGTGTAAAGCAATTAGCGCTTCGAGTCCAATCCGATCGATCCTGTTCAATAAAGCTAGTTAGGGAACTAAAAGCGACTCGCTATCATTCCGCGTCATCATCCACAGCCGTTCCGGAGGCATATAAAGCTCGAGGCTTCCGCCTTCTATCAGGCCCTCCTCGCCCGCGTTTTTCTGGGCTTCAAGCCTGTGGCCGCCGGCGTTGAGCAGGCAGCGCGTGTGGCTGCCCATGAATACGCAGGAGGATAGCGTCGCGGAGATCCTGTTGCGCGCGGATTTTTCTCCGGCAGCCGGGGTATTCTCGCCGGCGACCAGAGGAGCCGCGCCATCGCGACGATGAATGGCGCGGCCGGGCGGGCCGACGACTATGTGTTCTGGCCGTATGGTCAGAATGCCCGGGCCTTCGGGCATGAGCTCAGCGAAGGCCGGGTCCAGCTCGAAGTCCCCCAACGCGCTCTCCGCCATAGCGCCTCGCCGCGTGGCGGGAATAAAGTTCCTGCCGCCGAAGAAGCGCGCCGCGCGCTCCGTACTGGGCCGGTGAAAAAGCTCTGGGGGGCTGCCATGCTGCCACAGCCGGCCCTCGAACATGAGGGCTATACGCTGGGCTAGGGTAACCGCCTCCTCCTGGTCATGGGTAACCACCAGGGTGGTTACGCCGGTCTGCCTCTGCGCCGAGAGTATGAGGGAGCGCATCTCGTCGCGCAGGTGCGCGTCCAGGTTAGCCAGAGGCTCGTCCAGAAGGAGGAGCTTGGGCTCTATAACGAGCGCGCGCGCCAGGGCCACGCGCTGAGCCTGCCCTCCTGAGAGTTCCCTCGGCATGCGGGATGCCATGCCCGGCAGGCGCACGAGTTCAAGCATGTCCTCCACCTTGCGCCGAATATCCTTGGGCGCAAGGCCGCGCAGCTTAAGGCCGAAGGCCACGTTCGCCCCCGCGCTCATGAAGGGGAAAAGCGCGTGCTGCTGGAATACCATGACGGCGCCGCGCCGCTCGGCCGGCAAGGCCAGCACGCTCCGCCCATCGAAGCGTATATCGCCGCTATCCGGGTCCAACAAACCGGCAATTAGCTTGAGGGTCGTGGTCTTGCCGCAGCCGGATGGCCCCAGGAGGGCCGTTATGGATCCCTGCGCCACCTCGAGGCTCAAACCCTCCACAGCCGCGGGGCCTTGAGCCGAGTAACGCTTGCTTAAGCCTTCCAGTCGTATGCTGCTCATATACGCCCCAATCCGCTTAGCTCGCCGGGCCTGCCGTTGAGTACCCGCGATGTCGCTATCAATATAAACAAAGATGGCAGCACGAACACGAGGGACAGGGCCGCTATGGCGGCGTTGTCCCCGCCGGGTATCGTGGAAAAGAGAAGCACGGGCAGCGTAATGATCTTGCCTCCGCCGACGAGGAGGGTAAGGAGATACTGGCTAAACGATATGAGGAAGGCAAAGAGGCCCGCCGCGCTTAAGCCCGGGGCTATGGTCGGTATCGTGACGCTGAACAGCACGCGCAGCGGGCCGGCTCCTAAGGTACGGGCCTGGGCCTCGAGCGCGTCGTCGTAGCTTCGGAATACGGCGGCTAGGGTGAGCACGACATAGGGCAGCACCGGCACGAGGTGGGCCAGGGCCACGCCCAGATAGCTGCCGGCAAGGCCTATGCGCACGAAGATCACCGAAAGGCCCATGCCCACGGGCAGGGCGGGCACCATGATGGGGGCAAGGATGAAAAACTCTGCCAGGCGCTTGCCCTTGAACTCCCTCATGCCCAGGGCGCGGGCGGCGGGCAGGCCCAGGGCCAGCGATACCAGGGTAACGAAGAGGGCTATGCCCAGGCTGTTCGCCAGAGCCGGAAACAGGCCGAAGCGGGGCGCCGCTATGCGCGCCCAGGCGCGCAGGCTCCATTCGGCGGGCAGTAACTGGGGGTAGAACCAGCGAAAGGAAAAGGCGTTGAGCAGGAAGGCCGCGAAAGGCGCGGCGGCGGCGAAAAAGAGCATGATGAGTATGCCAAGGCCGCGGGTTTTACGGGTATGGGCCGTCGCAGTGCCGGGCGCTTTCCGCGTCATAGGCCCGTACTCTCGCGCGCCCGCGCCCCGCGCTTTAAGAGAGCCAGGTAGGCCATGACCAGCAGGAGCACCAGCGCCGCCATGATGACGCCCAGGGCCATGGCCGCCGCCCTGTCGCGCAGGTCCGGGCTTACGAAAAGCTCAAGGGACAGCACGGGCAACGACTGGGGATTACGCACGCCCACGATGCTGGGTATCTCGTACGCGCCGAAAATATAGCTGAACACCAGGATGGCGCTGGCCGCCAGGGATGGCGCGATGAGGGGCATGGTGATGTAACGGAAACGCTGCCAGGGGCTCGCGCCAAGGGTGCGCGCGCTGTCGTCATGGTCGCTGCCCGCCTGGCTCAAGGCCGAAAGGGTAACGAGGCCCATGAAGGGTACTTCCTTCAACAAATAGGAAAGAATGACCCCTATGCCTCCGCGGTCCCGGACGAGGGCGGGGAATTCCGACGGCGAGCCGATGAGGCCGACCAGTCGCAGGGCTCGGGAAGCCAGGCCGCTCTGAGACAAGAGGAAAAGCGCGCCAAGGGCCGCCACCAAGTGCGGTATGGGCAGGCTGAACTGCAGCAGGAAGGAAGATATACCCCTTCCCAGGCTTGAGCGCGCTATGGCAAGGGCCATAGCCACGGCGAGCGCGGCCGATAGAACGGTGCTCGCCAGGCTTATCCAAAGTGAAAAAGCCACCGCCTCCCAGAATTTAGGCGCATAGCTTGAGGCAAAGAGTATGTCCGCATAGGCGGCAAGGCTGAGCTCGGTCCTGCCCAGCAGGGGCTGCCAGCCCAGGCTTTGGAATAAACCGTAGAGCAGGCTGCCGCCAAAGAGCGGTACGAGCACCAGCAGGCTAGGAAGGAGCATAAGAAATACCCCGTAACGCCGTCGGCCTAGTATCCGCATGCTAGTTTCGCAGCACCCTGGCTTCCCAGCCCTTCTCTATAGCCTCCTGGGACTCGGGGGCAAGATCGGGAGCGAAGGACGAGCGCAGGGATTCCGCGTCGGCGGCGGCCGGCCCGAGCTTTTCGAGCGACGCCTCCAGCAAGGCGCGGTCGGCTTCCTTGAGCTTGCGCATATCCACCGCGTAGCCAAGGCCGAAGCCGTACTCGGGCAATATCTGCAGGGCTTGCCGGTCAGGCTCCAGTATCAAGTTGGCGAGCACGAGGGCGGCGGCCTTGTTGGAGGCGTTGGCGGGTATGGCGAGGTAATTATAATCGCCTATCATAAACGAGTTAAAAGCGTAGGCCCGCGAGCTTTCGGGTATAAGGCCGGCCGCTATGGACGGTCCCGCTCCCGCCGTGGCCAGGGTTATGCTGAAATCCACCTCGCCGTTGGCGAAGAGCTGATGCAGCTCGTTTTCTGACGCGGGGTAAGTCTTGCCCTGGCGCCAAAGATAAGGTTCCCATGCATTGAGAAAGGACCAGAGGGCTGGCGCTTTCTCGTCGAAGAGCGCCTGGTTCCAGGGCCCCAGGAACTGCTCGTAGCCGCCGGACAGTTCGTAGAGCGCCTGCTTTACGAAGCGCGTGCCCTGGAAGGCGCCGCCCGAAGGCGCTACATAGGTGAAGCGGCCTGGGTTGGCGCGTATCCATGCGTCCAGCTCGCGATAGGAGCGCGGTAGCTTCGCCTCGTCCATGCGCGCCGAGTCATAGATGAATTGGAACTGGGCGCTCGACCAGGGGCTCTCGTAACCGTCCACCGGTACCCCGAA
>JBGSKZ010000603.1:0-1283 GCA_041741035.1 Treponematales bacterium | reverse complement strand
GGCACCGTCCATGCCAATCTCGCCGACCTCGAGCGCTACGCCTCGCTCTACCTACAGCGCGGCCTAGCACCGTCGGGGCGCCGTATCGTTAGCGAGGCCGCCCTTGAGGAAATCATGAAACCGAGATTGGCCGGCTACGCGCTTGGATGGGGCGTGATGAAAGACGCCGCGGGCCGTCGCGTGCTCGTCCATGACGGCTCCAACACGATGTTCTATTGCTCGATCGCGATATGGCCGGACGACGGCGACGCCGTCATCGTGCTCGCGAATCGGGGCGACAGCAAGGCCGGCCCCAGCGCTAACGCCCTGGTATCGTATCTGGCCGAACGCTTCCTGGGGGCTGCAGAGTGAGGGGCTTATCCAAAAAGCGCCCTGATCGTATCGTCCTCGCAGAGGCCAATGCTATAAGCCAACATTCTTTTCCTTTGGCTATCGCTTCGAAGCTCCGCATCCTCCTCGATGGTTTCGAAGCCCTTGTTCTTCCAGGTCAGGAGCTTGCCGGATTTTTTTCTGCTCTCCGATGCGTCTTCTAGGAATAAAGGAGCCATGATTTCGCCGCAGCGCTCTATGGATATGAATAAGCCGAAAGCCTTCATTATCGTAGCCATGATTCTCATGGATTTTGGGATAAGCTTGATCTGATTCGTCCATACCGTTTCATGAATTGCGAACCCGACAAACGATACTCCGTTCGGTTTATCGTTAAACATTTCGTGCAAGGTAATCAAAAGCATACGTTTGGCCGCCATGGCTTGCTGAAGTGCGTCTACATAGTGCCAATGCCGCGTCATTTGTATATCGTCCCAATAGATTTTCCCTCCGGGGGTGGCATTGTATATTACCCGCCCGCCCCTCGTCGATTTTTCTAATAAGTCCAACAATTGCGCTACTAGGTAAAACTGGGAAAGATAGTTAACCTGAAAGTGCGCATCCATGCCATCGGCGGTTTCAATTCTTTGAGAAGCATAACCTATGCCCGCATTGACAAAAATTGCGTCGATATAATCGTGGCGCTCTTTGATATTGCGCGCGGCCTTTCTTACCGATTCCATATCGGCAAGATCGCACACTATTAAGGATAGGGCGGCGCGACCTTTGGCCGCCCTGATTTCTTCAAGGGTTGCCAACCCAAGCTTTTCCGATCTGCATAGTATTATTAACTCGTTATCTGAATCAGTCCGCGCCGCAAGAACCTGAGCAAGACCCTTGCCCATGCCATGGGTTCCCCCCGTTATCAATACTTTCATTCATCGCCTCCACGCGATCCTGGCCGTAGCGGAGAG
>JBGSKZ010000602.1:0-1096 GCA_041741035.1 Treponematales bacterium | reverse complement strand
CGACCTGGTCACGGGCTGGAACGTGGTGGACTTCGACCTGCGCGTCATGGCGGAGCGCGCGCGGGCCTTAGGCCTAGCCTTCGACGCGGGGCGCACCGACGCCCCGCTTAAAATCCTTGAAAGTCCCGGCCAGCGTACGCTGGCCCTGCTTGAAGGCAGGCGCTGCGTCGACGCCATGAAGGTAATGCGCTCAGGGCCGGAGCGCTACGAGGACCAGCGTTTGGAAACGGTGGCGCGCGGCATCCTGGGCGAGGGCAAGCTCCTCTCGTCTCAAGGCACGGACAAGCTCGATGAGCTTGAGGATCTGCTTAGGCGCGATCCTGAGTCTTACGCCGCGTACTGCCAGCGCGACGCCGAGCTTCCCCTGGCTATACTTGAGAAGAGCGGTATGGGGGAGCTTACCAAGTTGCGCTCGGCCTTGACGGGGCTGGACCTGGAGCGCGCCTGGACGAGCGTGCCCGCCTTTGAGCGGGTATACGGCCTTGCCCTGCGCTCGCGCGGCATACTGCCGGCCCCGCCCGCGAAGCGCCAAATAAGCGGGGCCGCGGGCGGCCTCATACTCGAGCCTAAGCCCGGGCTCTTTGACGCGGTCATCGTGTTCGATTTCCGCTCGCTCTATCCTTCCATTATACGTAGCTTCAATATAGACCCGGTGGCCATGGGGCGGGCGGAGGGCGACGCGGACGCCATAGAGGCGCCTAACGGCGCGCGCTTCTCCCGCGAGCGCGGGGCCTTGCCGGCTATCGTGGACGCCTGGACCTCCCTCCGCGCCGCGGCCCTGGAGGCCGGCGACGGGAACCGGGCCTACGTGCTCAAGATCCTACAAAACTCGTTTTACGGCGTGCTGGGCTCGCCTGGCTGCGCCTGGGCGGACGACCTTCTGTCCGGGGCCATCACGGGCTTTGGCCAGGAGATACTGCGCGCGGCGCGCGACTGGTTCGTGGCCCGCGGCTACGAAGTCCTGTACGGCGATACCGATTCTCTGTTCGTACGCGTGGCCGGGATGGCCGCTCACGAAGAAGCTGACGCGACGGACACGGCCGTCGGGGCTGAGTCGGCTGGCGCCGCTGCCGGCCTTGAAGCAAGGGCCGCGGCC
>JBGSKZ010000601.1:0-1688 GCA_041741035.1 Treponematales bacterium | reverse complement strand
GGCCGGGGCGCGGCTGAGGCCGGAACTCGCCGGCGGAGAGGCGGCTCAAGGGCGCGGAGGCAGCGGAACGCGGATCGGCGGCTCAGCTGCTTGCTAGGAAGGCGCGGAATTTTTCGGGATCCGGCCTAAAGGCCATGATGCGCGTGTCGCGCTCGTCCTTGGCCTTCCTGTGCGCCGCCATGGCCTCGCTCACCATGCGATCGGCTTCCACGAGCCTGCCCGAGCGCGAACTCAAGCCCATGAACAGCTCGAGATAGCTCATGTCGTCGCTCCTGCCCTGCAGGAGGAAGGTGAGCTTCTTGAGCAGTTCCTCGCTCATGCGTATGGCGTGATCAATGTCCATATTAGGCAATACCACCGCTATGCCCGACTGGCCGAACTGGAAAGACAGGTCCTTGAAGCTGAAGAATTCCTGGGTGGTCTTGGCGAAGAGGGCGTACTCCTCGGTGCCGCGCGCGCTATTGTCCAGCGACGCGATAAGCAGCGAGAGATCCTGCTCGAAGGATGCCGAGCGCTTAAGCTCTGCGTCTAGGCGCTCGCGCAGGTAAGACTCCCAGCAGAGCCCCGATTCAGGGTCAAAGAGCCCCGTAGGCCCTCCCAGCGCGTGTTTGGGAAGGTCGCTCGTGGCTATGCTGCCGGTTAGCGGCCCCGAGCGCCTCGACGTATCGTCGGAGGAATGGGACTCTCCGTCCGAGGCTATAGCGGGCAGGGCGGCACCGTCGAAGGCTGGCAGGGCCGGGTCATCCAGGGCGGACGCGGCGAGGCTGGCCTCGAGGCTTTCCTCGAAATCGTCGTCGTATTCGGACACGTACTCCGGTATGGCGAATTCCGCGGCCGGGTCCATATGAGCGTCAGCCGGCGAGTCTCCGTTCGTTTGGCTTTCGGCGTCCACGGCCCCCGGGGCCACGCGCCGCGCGGGGAGCGGATTTCGGAGCATAGCTAAAGCGAGCAGGGCCAGCAACAGGACGGCCAGGAAGCCTATGAGCGCGTCGCGGAGGGGGGCGAAGAGGGTTTGCTGGCTTAAAGGGGCGTACAGGAGCTCAATGCTCATGCCCGCCGAAAGGGGGCCGCCATAATGGAGTATGAACGGGGAGCTCAGGCTGAAGAGATCCGCGCCTTTAAGGCCGCGGGCGCTATCAAGGGCGCGATAATAGGGGGAAGCGGCCGGCAGGGCGTAAAGCACGTCGCCCTGGGCTCCGCGCACCACGAGGGCAAGGAGGCGCCGGTCGCCTTCGTACATGGCGCGGGCGCTTAGGTCCCACTCCGGCGCCGCGGCGGCGGCCTCGGAAAGGAGCGTATTCACCGCGGCGCGGCGTACGCTCGAAAAGCCGAGGCTCGAGGCGTATACGCCTTCCCTCCAGGCCGTGGCTATGCGGTAAGCCGGCCACGCGCACAGGGCCGCGAGCACTACGAGGAAGGCTAAGAGGAGAAACAAGGCGCCACGCTTCATAATTGTCGAGTATACTATGAATTGTATTCTTTTGGAAACGAAAAAGCTCTTTTTGGATTGATAATGGCAAGGAGGCGGCTATGTCCCTTCGTACCCGTTTTTTACCGGAAGGCTGGTATCCGGACGGCGCTAAGGAAGTACGCGCCGTGTTGGCCGCCTTCGAGCAATCAGAGCCGGTCATGAAAGAAGCGTCCTGGGCCTGCGCGGCCATAGCTCCCCACGCGGGCTGGTATTTTTC
>JBGSKZ010000600.1:0-2645 GCA_041741035.1 Treponematales bacterium | reverse complement strand
TCCTCCTGGGCCAAATATAGCGCGATTCAGGAAGATTTCACGCTTCCTTGGCCTTAAGGACCTGCGCGAGGTTTTCGGCGTAGAGGGGCACGTCCGGAGCGAGGCGCACGGCGGTGCTTAATATGCGTTCCGCGCCGGCCGCGTCGCCGAGCTTAAGGCGCACGGAGGCAAGGGCGTTCATGACGCGGGGATCGTCGGGGCGCCGGCGCCGAAGCTCTTCGAGCGCGGCCGCTGCTTCACGTACGGAGCCGGCGTTGGTCATGAGCTCGGCGCTATGGATCTGGTCCGCGGCATCCATGCCGCGTCCCGGACAATCGCGCACGTAGCGCTCGAATCCGATAATGAGCAGGGCGCGGTCATCCGATTGCTGGACGCGGGCCGAGAATTCGCTCACGTCGTCGAGCACCTGCCCGACGAAGCCGGCCGGGCTGCCTTCGCCGCGTTCGGCGAGGAAGGCTATGAGGCGCGAAAGCTCATAGAACGAGCCTTGCGACGAGCGCGCTTCTATGATGCCGTCGGTGTAGAGCACGAGCCGGTCGCCCGGGGCCATGACCGACTTGCCCTGGGCGAGCGGGAAGTCCTCGCTTATGCCCAAGAGCTGGCCGTCTTCCAGCGAAAGCTCCTCTATGCGGCCGTCGGCCCGCCGCAGGAGGGCTGGCGGGTGGCCCGCGTTGGCGTAGCTCACGCCGCCGTCGCAGATATCCAGGATAGCTATAAAGGCCGACACGAAATAGGTTTCGCCGCCTATGAGCTCGCAGAGTTCCCGGTTCACCTCGGATAGTATGGCATCGGGTTCCCAGCCGCGCAGGGCGTGGGAACGGAAGCTCACCTTGGCCATAGCGGCTATGAGCGCCGCCGGTATGCCATGCCCCGACACGTCGCCGATGACGAAGGCATAGCGACCGCCCCCCAGCTCCACGGCGTCGTAGAGGTCCCCTCCCACGTTGGCCATGGCCTGATAGCGCGCGCCGAAGCTCAAGGCCGGGCTGCAGGGCAACTCGGCTTCGCTGGGCACGATCTTGCGCTGCACCGCGGCGGCCATCTGCACTTCCTCTTCCATCTGGTCGTTGCGGAGGCGTAGCAGGGAATTGGCTTCATTGAGCTTGCGCGTGCGCTCGGCTACGGTGCGCTCCAGGGTCTGGGAGTAGCGCTCTATTTCCGCCCGCTGTTCTTCCATGCGGTCCATATCGGATTTCAGGTTAATTGCCACGTGGTTGAAGAAGCTCGATAGCTCGCCGAATTCATCGTCGCTCTCTATGCTCACGCGGTAGTCGAGATTGCCCGCCGCTAGGGCTAGCGCTCCCTGCTTGAGCGACTCTATAGGCTTGGAAATGAAACGCGACTCAAGGATAGCGAAGAGCACGGCGGCCATGAAGGCGAAGAGCGAAATGACCGCGAGGCTGCGATAGAAGGAGAACACGGCGCTGGCCACGTCGGCTATAGGGCCTATGCTCACGATGAGCCAGTTGGTGCGCGGTACCTTGGAGGAGGCGTAGTATATGCCCTTGCGGTGCAGGAGACCCGATGTGCGCTCCACCGAATTCATCAGGCCGCGCATGCCCTGCAGCGGCGAGCCTTCGGAGAATACGTTGAGATCGGGAAGGAGAGGCACTTCGCTCATGCGGTCTTCCTGGGTTACCAGGGCGCCTTCCCTGTCCACGAGATAAGTGCGAGAGTTGTGGGTAAAGCGGCGCATAGACACCACGGTGGTGAGGCGGGCGAGCAGCACGTCGGCGCTCAGCACGCCTAAGAGCGCGCCTTCGGCATCCTTGCAGGCCAGGGTGATGGACACTACGGTGTCCCCGCCCGATAGCTTTTGATAGGGCGCGCCGACCACGGCGTCGGGGTAGGTCGCCGATTGCCTGAACCAGGGCCGCATGGTCCAGTCATAGCCTCGTTCCGGCGTGCGGCCCGTGCCGTCGAGGAAATAGCCTGCTCCGCTACGTACGAAGCCCGGTGCCGAGACTCGCCAATCGTCCGTATCCCTGCTGGCGCTGCCATAATAGATCCAGGATATGTCATGGTCGGCCGCGCTCGCGTCCTCTAGCAGCTGCCGTATCAGCTCAGGTTGATCTTTAAAGCGCAGAATGCTCAGGCGTATCGTTTCGAGGGCGCTGGTCTTGCCCGATAGCCAGATCTCGAAGTCGCGGGCGGCGAGCGCCATGTCCCGCGTAATGGTACCCAGGGCAGAGGATTCAACGGACCCTGCCACGGTAAGGTACATCGATAAGGCGATAAGGCCGACGACCGCCGCGAAGAGGAGCGTAAGGGTAACGAATATGCGGTGGGCTACTGAGCTCTTCCTCAAGTCGGGGCGATTCATGGCTGGTTGCCCAGTATAAATAAAAACGCCGGCTTGGGGAACCCGTGGCGGGACGCGCTATCGATTAATTTCCGCGTTATGGTTTAGACTATGCCCTAGCATGATTCCAAGCCCGATATTCTCGTCGCGCATAAGCTCCGGACTGGCGGAAAACCGCATCGCCGCGCTCGCCTCCCGCTTACGGGCGGAAGGTCAGGCCGTGCTCAATATGGCGGAAAGCAACCCCACGCGCTGCGGTTTACGGCCGGCCGGCGCGCTCGAGGCCCTGGCTCGTCCGGAATCGCTCCTCTATACGCCGGATCCCCGCGGGCTGCCGGAGGCG
>JBGSKZ010000599.1:0-1455 GCA_041741035.1 Treponematales bacterium | reverse complement strand
GGCGCTAGGCGCCGGCTCGGGCCGCCATAAGGGCTGGGCCTTGGGCAGGGCTCTTGACGGCGCGATAAGCGTGGCCAGCCTGCGCTCAGGCGGCGCGGTGGGCTACCACGAACTGCGCTATGAAGCGCCGCGGGAGACCATAGTGTTTTCCCACGAAGCCCATGCGCGCGAACTCTTCGCCGAGGGCGCCGTACGGGCCCTGCGCTGGCTGCCCGGCCGTACGGGCATATTCAGCTTTGACCAGATGTGCGCCGATTTGCTGGCGCCTATATTCCAAGCAGCCGCCACAAGGGAGGATACCCTATGATAGACGCAGCATCGTTCACGGGCCTTGGCGTCGCCCTTGCCACGCCCTTCCTATCCGGGGATGCCGACAGCATCGATTTAGCGGCCTATCGCGCGCTCATACGCTCAGTGCGCGCGGGCGGGGCGGATTTCCTCGTCGCCCTAGGCTCCACCGGCGAGGCCGCGACCGTGCGCGCCGAGGAGCGCGAAGCCATCATACGGGCGGCCCTTGAAGAGTCAGGAGGCCTGCCCGTCGTCGTAGGGGTGGGCCACAACGCCACGGCGCTCACGGTTCAGATGGCTCAAGAAGCCGCAGCTTTAGGCGTACAGGGCCTCCTCGTCGTCACGCCCTATTACAACAAGCCCCAGGGCGCCGGACTGGAAGCCCATTACAGGGCCGTGGCCGCTGCGGCCCCGGCCCTGCCCATCATAGCTTACAACGTGCCCGGGCGCACGGGCCTCAATATGACGCCCGATATAGTGGCGCGGCTCTGGGCCATACCGCAGCTCATCGGGCTAAAGGAATCCTCGGGAAACCTCGCTCAGATAGGCGAGATAGCCCGCTGCCTTCCGCCCGGCAGGCTGCTCCTGTCCGGAGACGACGCCCTAGCTCTGCCCGCCATAGCCCTGGGCGCGCGCGGCCTTATATCGGTGGCGGGCAACGCCGCGCCGGCCCAACTTAAGGCTTTGGTACACGCGGCGCTCGCCGGTAAACTGAAAGAGGCTCAGGAGCTCCATTACCGGCTCCTGCCGCTCATGGACGCCCTCTTCGCCGAAAGCAACCCCGTGCCCCTCAAGGCCGGCCTTGAGGAACTGGGGCTCTGCTCGTCGCTGCCGCGGCTGCCCCTGGTCGGCGCATCGGAGCCTACCAGGCAGCGCGTGCGCAAGGCCTTGCAGGAGCTTGGGCTCTTGGCGGCCACGCTATGAGCGCCGACGAGCTGCGCGCCTTTTTCGAACGGGGCGACGAGGCCATAGCGGGCGACGCCCGCCTTCCGGAGGCTCAGGCCGCGCTCTTAAGCGCGCTTGAGAGCGGGGCGTTGCGTGCGGCTAGGCGCGGAAAAGACGGCTTATGGGCGGCTGAAGGCTTCGTGAAGCGCGGCATACTATCCATATTCCGCTCCTCTCCCCTGGCCCAGTACGGCGACTGGCCGGGCGGCGCGGTGGACAAGG
>JBGSKZ010000598.1:0-1485 GCA_041741035.1 Treponematales bacterium | reverse complement strand
CTTACCCTCGTCTATGGCTTTCCGTATGCGCTGTACGGATGGATACCAGCGGCGCTGGCAAATGACCGAAAGCAGGCGCCCGCATGCCGAGGCGCAGGCCATCATATCGTCGCAGTCCTCTACCCGTATGGCCATGGGCTTTTCGACCAGGACATGGGCCCCGGTCTTCAGGGCCGCTACGGCATGGTCCTTATGCTGGGGATGGGGAGAGGCGACGATAGCCGCGTCGACGCCTTCGGCGGCCACCATGGTGGCGATATCGCCGTAGGCGCGTATGCCGAACTCGGCGGCGAAGGCTTCGCGCTTGGCCGGATCGCGGCCGTATACGGCGACGAGCTGGGCTCCCGGTACGGAGCGCAGCGCCCTCGCGTGCAGGCGGGCTACCTTGCCGTAGGCTATCAGGGCAAAACGTATAGGCTTGTCCATTGCATGCTCCTGCGTATAATGCTGGGCCGCGGCGCTTGCCATGGCTAGGGGATCAGGACGACCTTCATGAGCCCAGCTTCCCGGGCATAGAGCCTTGAAAACCAGGCGGCTCCCTCGGAAAGTGGCGCCGTGGCGCTTACGATAGCCCTGGCGTCAACCTTGCCCGAAGCCATAAGGTCCAGGGCAAAGGGATACTCTCCGGATATGGCGCAGGAGCCTTTAAGGGTAAGCTGCCTGGTCACCACCGACTGCAGCGGCAGGTCTATGCGGGGGCTGGCATTGCCTATGAGGGTAAGCGTGCCGCCTTTGCGCAGGCCTTGTATAGCGCTCTCTATGGACGCCGTGGCGCCTACGGCCTCGAAGGCCTGGTCTGCTCCCCGGCCTTTGCTTAGTTCCCGTAGCCGGCCGGCGGCGTCCGGGCCGGCTAGGACCGTATGGTCAGCGCCGAAGCCCCTGGCGCTCGCCAGCCTGGCGCCGTCCACGTCGACGGCTATAATGGTTCCGGAGCAGTTCGCGCGCAGTATCTGTATCAGGAGTAGGCCGATGAGCCCGGCGCCTACCACCAGGATGGAGTCTCCGGCCTCTACCTTTGCTATGCGGAACGCATGGGCAGCAACCGCGAGGGGCTCGGTAAGTGATGCGGATATAAAATCGAGAGCGTCGGGCAGTTTGTACAGTATGCGATCCGGAAGCGCCGCGAGCTCGGCGAAGGTACCGTCCTGCCGGTATTCGGCGCAGGAAACGCCGAGTACCCGCCTGTCGTCGCAGAGATTGGGCTGCCCTCGTCGGCAGAAAAAGCACTCCCCGCAATAGATGGTGGAGTCGAAGGTGACCCTGTCCCCCGGCGCGAAGCCTTTCACGTCCTTGCCTATCTCTTCTATTATGCCGGAAGCCTCGTGTCCCATAACGATAGGCGCTATCCTCCGTCCGGTCGATCCATCGAGGCCATGGACATCGCTGCCGCATATGGCGGCCGCCTTGATGCGCACGAGTACCGAGCGGCTATCGGCGAGCACAGGATCGGGCAGGTCCTGATATCGCAGCTGCATAGGTTTTTCG
>JBGSKZ010000597.1:0-1905 GCA_041741035.1 Treponematales bacterium | reverse complement strand
GATATGGACGCGCTGCCCATACGGGAGGCCACCGGGCTAGACTTCGCCTCGCGTACGGACGGCGTCATGCACGCCTGCGGCCACGACGCCCACGTTACCATAGCCTTGGGCGCCGCCCGTTGGTTCGCCGAGCGCCGCGATAGCTTCGCGGGTAATGTGAAGCTCCTGTTCCAGCCCGCCGAGGAAAGCGTGGGCGGAGCGGAAAGCATGATCAAGGCCGGCTGCATGGAAAACCCGAAAGTGGATTTCGTGCTGGGCCTCCATGTGATGCCCTATCTGCCCGTGGGCATGATAGAGACCAAGAAAGGCGCGCTCAACGGCTGCAGCACCACCCTTAAGGGCAGGGTGCGAGGCAAGGGAGGCCACGGCGCCTACCCCGAAAGCGCCATAGACGCCGTGCTCATAGCCGCGCAGGTAATCGTGGGCCTCAATACCCTCGTGTCACGTTACGTTTCCCCCCTGGAGTCCGCGGTGATTACCGTGGGCACCATAGCCGGCGGATCGCGCTCCAATATCGTGGCGGAGGAGGTGAGCTTCTCCGCCACCCTGCGCGCCACGAGCGATGAGCTCCGCGATACCCTGGCCGCGCGCGCGCGCGCCGTTGTGGAGGGCGTGAGCGCGGCCTTCGGCGGCTCGGGCGAACTGGATATCCACTATGGCTACGCCGCCCTCGTTAACCACGACCTGGGGGTGGATATAGTCGCCGCCGCCGCGGCAGACGTCCTGGGGCCGGATAGCGTAGCATGGAAGGAAAAGCCTAGCATGGGCGTGGAGGATTTCTCCTTCTTCATAAAGGATACCCCGGGAGCCTTCTACCATTTGGGCTGCGGAAGCCCGGAGCAGGGGCTGCGCTCGCCGCTCCACAGCTCCACCTTCATACTGGACGAAGCCTGCCTGCCCCTTGGCGTGGCCATGCAGGTAGCCGCTACTTTGAAATTTTTGGAGGGTTACCATGGATAAGCTTTACCTGAGCGCCGATATCGAAGGCGTGTGCGGCATAGCCGACTGGAAAGAGACCGAGATAGACGAGGCGCAGGGCGCGTATTTCAGGCGGCAGATGACCCGCGAAGCCGCCGCCGCCTGCGAAGCCGCCACCGCCGCGGGCGTGCGCGACATACTGGTCAAGGACGCCCACGGCTCGGGCCGGTCCATAGACCCCTCGGCCCTGCCGCGCAACGCCCGCATCATGCGCGCCTGGACCCGCGACCCCTACTCGATGATGGCGGGGCTGGACGAAAGCTTCGGCGGCGCTTGCTTCATAGGTTACCACTCGGCGGCGGGCACGGACGGCAATCCCCTGGCGCATACTATGAACGGCAACGCCCAGGAGATCCGCGTAAACGGCATACTGGCCTCCGAGTTCCTCCTAAACGCCTACACGGCCGCCAGCCTGGGCGTTCCGGCGCTGCTCCTAAGCGGCGACCGCGCCCTCTGCGAAGCCGCCGCCGCCATAGCGCCTAATACGCGCTTCGTGCCCGTATCGGAAGGCCTGGGTAACGCCTCCATTTCGATACATCCGGAGCTGGCGCTTGAGCGCATACGCGCCGCCATGGCCGACGCCCTGGCAGCCGAGCCCAAGACCATGCTCGTGAGCCTCCCTGAGCGCTTCACGGTCGACGTTATTTATAAGCAGCACTACCTGGCTTACCGGGCATCGTTCTATCCCGGCGTGAAACGCCGGAGCGCCACCGGCGTACGGCTAGTGGCGCGCGCCTGGACCGACGTGCTCGCCTTCATCCACTTCGCGCTATGACGGAAGCTCCAGCGGCTCGCGCGAGGCCTAAGCCCCGCGCCCTGCGCCTAGGCGATACCCTGGGCCTCATAGCCCCATCGGGCTCAACCAAGGACCAAAGCGCGGCGGCGCGGGGCATAGCCGCGCTCGAGGCCTTGGGCTTCTCGGTGCGG
>JBGSKZ010000596.1:0-14355 GCA_041741035.1 Treponematales bacterium | reverse complement strand
TATGACGTAATACACCACGGCGAGGTCCATGACATGCTCGGTCTTCACGAGCGAGAAGAAGTAGGCCTGGCCCGCGTTCTCCTGGCCCGCCACGCCGAAGCCCGCTATGAAGTTCACGGCCAGGAGGAACGCGAGCGCCAGCGACTGGTCTCCTATGGCCGGGCTGAATACGAGGGGGAGCATGGCCAGCGCGGCGACGGCGCCGAAGAGCGCGAAGAGCGGTTTGGCCCCAAGCCTATCCATGATACGCCGCGACACGAAGCCCATGACCACGATGCCCAGGTTGAAGCTTACCGAATATAGCATGACGAGTCCTTCGGACTGGCCATAGAGGGCGTACGCGTGGGTTATGATAAAGGTACGCACGGTGCCGGCGGCGAAGGACAGCGGCGTGAATACCCACATGAAGCGTCGGAAGCCCTTATCCTTAAAGGCCTCGCGCACCGTCTTAAGGAGCGAGGAGCCCTCGGGCGGCCTGTATTCCACCGGCTCGGGCAGGCGCAAAAGGAGGGTTGTGCCCACGATGCCGCTTATTACGCCGCTAGCCAGCAGGAGCGTGTAGGCCAGGGCTCCGGGATCCTTGGCCAGCACCAGGGCTATGACGGCGCTCGAGCCTATGGCCGTAAGGCTGTTGAGTATGGTAAGCGTGGAGAGGAAGGCTCCCCGTCCTCTCTGGCCGGCCATGAAGGCTACCACCGGATTGTTTCCTATGAGCCCTGTACCGCGGAAGAAGTTGAAGAGGAAGGAGCTGAGCATTAGCAGGGCCAGGCCCCAGCGCGGAGCGCCCGCCAGGGCGAGGAAGGGCGCGGCAACGGAGGGTATCATGCCCCAATAGCGGAACATCCAGGACCAGCCGAAGACGGCTATGATGCGCTGCCTGCGTATGGCCCAGCGCCCGATAGGCATAAAGAAGAAGGCCAGGTAATTGAGCGCCCCCAATATTCCTATGTAGGTGCCCGAGGCGCCCATGGATAAAGCTATGAGGGTAAGTATGCTGCCCGAAAGGAACATGAAGGAGAAGGTATTGAGGAGGGTAAAGGTATAGAACGCCGGCCTATGGCGTTCGGGCCTGAGTATGGCCATGCTTGTGCTTCCCGCAGCCTGATTTATCATGGCCCGAGTATATCCTAAAGCCTTACGGCGGCGCTACGTAGGGCTCGCGGAACTTGGCCCCCTGGCCTTAGGCCGGGCGAGGCCTAACTACGGCCTTGCGCTTCCAGCGCCCGCCTATGTAGTACCAGGTGGAGAAGACCGTGCCCATGAGCCAGCCGGCAGGCACGCTCCACCAAATGCCGTCGGTGCCCATGCCCAGCGGGCCGGAGAAGAGCAGGGCCAGCGGTATGCGCACGAGCCAGAGGGCGAGCAGGGTGTTTATCATCGGTATGAAGGCGTCGCCCGCCCCGCGCATCACCCCGTTGTTGATGAACATGGTGGAGAATAGCAGGTAAGTTGCGCCGACTATGAGAAGGTAGCGCGCGCCCAGGGCTATGACCTCGGCGTCCTTTGTGAACAGGCCCATAAGCGCCGGCCCGAAGAGCACGACGGAGCCGCCCACGGCCACGGATATGGCGGCGCCGATCAGGATGGCCGACCAATGGCCCCGCTTAACCCGCTCGGTCCTGCCCGCGCCCATATTCTGGCCGGTGAAGGTGGATAGCGCCTGGCTCAGGTTCATCGCCGGCATGGAGGCGAAGCTGTCCAGGCGCGAAGCCGCGGCGTAGGCCGCTATCGCAGTGGTGCCGAAGCCGTTGACTATGCGGGTAAGGGCCATCATGCCCAGCGATACCAGCGTTTGCTGCACGCCGGTGGGCAGGCCTATGCGCAGGCTTTGCTTGAAAATCTCGCGCTCGAAGCGCAGGGTCTTGAGGTCGAAGCGCACGTACTCGTTGCGGGTATTCAAATATATCATGCCGCCTACGAAGGAAAGCCCCTGGGCTATCACCGTGGCCCAGGCCGCGCCGCCCGCGCCCCACTTAAAGCCCACGACGAAGAGCAGGTCGAGCGCCACGTTGGCTATGCTCGCCGCTATGAGCAGGTAGAGCGGCGTTTTCGAATCCCCTAGGCCGCGCAATATGGCCGATATGGCGTTGTAGCCGAACATGCCCAAAAGGCCGGTGAATATGATGCGCAGATAGGCCGAGGCGTCGGCGAACACGTCCGACGGAACCTTGAGGAGGCGCAGTATGGCGTCGGTGCTTAGGACGCCCACGATGGACATGGCCAGGCCCGCCCAGAAGAGTATGATGTAGCCGGTATCCACCGCGGCGCGCACCTTGGCGAAATCCTTGGCGCCGAAATACTGGGCCACCAGCACCATGGTGCCCATGGTGAGGCCCATGGTCAGCGATATCATGAGAAAGATAACCGGAAAGGCTATGCCCACCGCGGCGAGCGCCTGGGTGCCGACGAAGTTGCCCACGATGATGCTGTCCACCATCGTGTAGAATTGCTGGAATACGTTGCCGATAAGCATGGGCAGCGCGAAGGCCACGATGACCTTGGTCTCGTTGCCCTGGGTTAAGTCTCTCATGCTAGCACTATATAGCCTGCCTGCCCCCGGGACAAGCGCTAGCCTCCTCGCTATAATCCGGTATCATGGAAAACACGGCGGCGATAGACGGTCGTTTCTTCGCGGGCTTGGCGGCCCCGGTGGATTTTTACATCATGCGCCACGGCGAAAGCGAGGCCAACGCTTCGGGGCGCATACAGGGCCATGCCGACTATCCGCTCAACGATAACGGCAGGGCCCAGGCGCTAGCCGCGGCTTCTTATCTCTCCGGCAGGGGCATAGGCCGGGTTTTTTCGTCGCCTCTGCGCCGCGCCCTCGATACCGCCCGGGCCATAAGCTCCGGGCTCGCCCTGCCGCCACCCGTCATAGAGCCGGCCCTGACGGAATTGGACACCGGCTGCTTTACCGGCCTTACCATGGAGGAAATACGCGAGCGCTTCCCCGCGGATCACGCGCGCTTCCGCTCCCAGAGCTGGGAGGGGGTAAGCGGCGCGGAGAGCAACGAGAGCCTTGAGCGGCGGGCCAAAGCGGTATGGGCCTTGCTGCGCGACGAGGCTTCCCGCTCGGAGGGCAATATAGTGGCGCTTACCCACGGCGGCACCATACAGTGGCTGGTGCGCGTGTGTTTCGGCTCCCGCTCGTGGATGCCCATACTGCCGACGGGAAATTGCTGCGTTTACCGCCTGTCGGTGGAGCCGAACTCCGACGGTTCGCCCGCCTTCGTACAGTGGCGGGATATGAATGCCAGCGCGGCGGACGGGCTTTCCCGCGTAGCGCCGGTTTTCTAGTTTAACAGGGCGTCTTCGAAGGCCGACCAGAGGGGCTCGTCGGGCGGCGGCTCCGCGCTGAGTTCTATGCGCCTGCCGCCCCTAAGGTCTATGGCAAGATGCCGCGCGTGCAGCATGATGAGCCCGTTATGGGTGGATCGCCTGGCGCCGTATTTAAGGTCGCCCCGCACGGGCATGCCAGCCGCGGCAAGCTGAACCCGTATCTGATGGGTACGCCCCGATAAAGGCTTAACCTCCACGAGGTAGTAGCGCTCGCTCTGGCCGACGAGGGCATAGGAGAGTTCGGCCACGTCGCCGCGCGTATCGTCGGTGGCGGGCAGGGCCTTGGCTATGTTCCTGCGTTTATCGTGGACGAGGGTGTGGCGTAAATTGCCCGAGGGCGGGTTCGGCTGCCTATCCACCACTGCCCAATACGTTTTCTCAACGTTGCGCTCGCGGAAAGCCTCGGAAAGCGAGGCGAGGCAATGCTTGGTTTTCGCGAAGGCGACTATGCCGCTGGTACGCCGGTCGAGCCTATGCGCGGGCTCGACGAATTTGCCGGGCCGCGAGCGGGCGACGAAATCCTTGAGCGACTCATCCCCGCTTTTGTCGGGCAGTACCGGCACGGCGGCGAGCTTATTGACGATAACCATATCGCCATCCTCGTATAACACGTCGAATATGCCTGACATGGGCGCTACTATAGCATAAGCGCTTGCTCAAGGGAAAGGCGGTCCCCCCTCGCCGGGGCATAAAAAAGGGGCCGGCTAGGTACCGGCCCCAATCAATTAGCGGTTCGTATCCTTAGGCTTTCGCCGCTTTCGCCGCTGCGCGCTTCCTGCTGAGCTGCACCGCTACGGACGCTCCCACCAAGGCGAGGCCAATGAGGTCGGTGTAGGTACCGGGCATCACCATGAGCACGCCGCCTACGATAAACACTATGCGCTCCCACCAGAGCATGGGATGTATGAGGTAGGCCATGACGCCGGCGGATACGGCTATCATGCCGGCCATCGAGGTGATGACCATGAGTATGCCCGCGCCGAGCTGTACGTCTATCAAGAGCATGGCGGGATTGAGCACGAAGATATAGGGCACCAGGAATGCCGCTATGGCCAGCTTGGAGGCGGCTATGCCCGTCTTCATCGGGTTTGCCTTGGCTATGCCAGCGCCGGCGAAGGCCGCGAGGGCCACAGGCGGCGTGACGTCCGCTATGATGCCGAAGTAGAAGGCGAACATATGGGCGGGCAGCACGATGGCTATGGCGTCCAGGGGCAGTTCGGGGTGCAGTTGCCGCAGTATCATGATAATGGCCGGGGCTGCGATGGTAGAGGTTATGATGTAGTTGGCCGTGGTCGGCACGCCCATGCCCAGCACTATGCTCGTGATCATGGTGAACATGAGGGTAAGGAGCAGGTTGCCGTTGGCGAGGCTTACGAGGACGGTACCAAGCTTGAGGCCGAGACCGGTCTTCGTCACGACCCCTATGATGATGCCCGCGCAGGCGGTGGCCGCGAGCACGCCAATGGCCGAGCGCGCGCCGGATTCGAGCCCGGATACGATCTCCTTGGGGCTGATCTTGGGCTTTTTGCCCAAGAGGCTAATGCCCACGAGTATGGCGGCGATGACGGTAAGGGCGCCGAGCGGCGTCATTTCCGTGAAATACTTGAGTATGCCGTCCGCGCCGTACGGGCCAACGTTGAACAGGGGCTTGGCCACCGCGAATACGATGAGCATGCCGCCTATAGGCAGTGGCGCCCACCAGCCGAGCACGGCCGAGGCTATGGACAGTATAATCGCGTAAAAGGCGGCGAGCATAGGCGTGAAGCCGGACACGAGCAGCCACACGATGCCTACCAACGGGATCATGAGGTAGCCGCGGCCGAAGAATATTTCCTTCAGGTTGGGCAGCTCGTCCTTGCGCAGGCCGCGGAGGCCGAGTTTCTTGGCCTCGAAGTGCACGCCGGCCCATACGCCGAAGTAGTAGAGCATGGCCGGTATGACCGCCGCGCCTATGATGCGCACATAGGGTATGCTCGTCATCTCGGACATGAGGAAGGCCGCGGCGCCCATGATGGGCGGCATTAGCTGGCCGCCGGTGGAGGCGGTCGCCTCGACGGCGCCGGCGAATTCGGGCTTGTAGCCTAAGCGTTTCATCATCGGTATCGTGAACGACCCCGTGCCCACGACATTGGCCACCGAGCTGCCCGATACGGTACCCATGAGTCCGCTCGAAAGCACGGCTACCTTGGCCGGTCCTCCCGCCGCCCGCCCGGCTATGGAATTGGCCAGGTCTATGAAGTATTGGCCTAGGCCGGTCTTTTCCAGGTAAGCGCCAAAGAGTATGAACAGGAATATGAAGGTGCTCGATACGCCCAAGGGTATGCCGAACACGCCTTCCGTGGTGAAGTAAAGATGTTGAACCAGGTCGCCTACGTCCACGCCGCGATGGGCGAGCTTTCCGGGTATGAAGGGCCCGAGAAAGGCGTAGAGCAGGAAAAGGCTCGCGATAATCACTATGGGAATGCCCACGATACGCCTGGCCGCCTCAAGGACGAGGAGTATGCCTATAACGCCCACTATCATGTCCATGGTCGTGGCGGTGCCGGCGCGCAGCACCAGTTGCTGATAGTTGGCGATAATGTACATCGGCGTAAGCGCGCCGAGTATGGATAGCGCGAGGTCCACGGGATGGAGCTTGGCGCGCGACCATTTTTTGCTCGTCGGGTAGAGCAGGTAGATGAGCGTGAGGCCGAACGAAAGGTGCACCGAGCGCTGCAGCATGGCGTCCAATACGCCGAATACCGCCGTGTAGAGCTGAAAACAGGAGAATACGATGGCGATGGCCGACACTATCTTGGCCATCAAGCCCTTGTAATCCCGGTAGTCGGCCTCTTTATCGAACTTTTTAAGGATGTCCTCGTTCATATCGGGGGACGCTTGTGTTTGCGTATCTGGTCCACTCATGGTCGCAGTGCCTCCTTCTGTATTATCGGCGCCCGAGGCCGTAGCCGGGCGCGGCGCGCAGTATCAACAGGCCGCCCGGCTCAGCCCAGCGCTTGAGGGCCAGGGCTGCGCCGTTTATGCGCAGTTCATGCCCTGGGACCGGGGAAACCCTCAACGCTATTTCCGGGTAGATACGCGAAGGCCTCGTCGCGTATCTGCCTTCTTCCATGCGGACTCCGTCTTCCTCTCCCGTAGGCATGCCCGTGCCGAACTGGTCGAAGAGCACGCGGTTCAGGAGCAGTTCTCCCCCGCTGGTGACGGCGAATTCCTCGTCTACCGGCGAAAGGTTGATTGAATGGATAAAATGCAAAGAAAAACCGCGAGGCGCCCGCATGCTTGCCAGCGCCCGGCCTTGGCTATCGAAGATCCATAGCCGCGGCCCGTCAGAAAAGATAAAAACCGCGCACAACATGATACAGGCGCTTAGCGAAGCCTTAAGGCACATGATAAAAAACGGGGCGCGAGCGCCCCGTCCTCGTGCTGGGGGAGCCTTTCGGCCCCCCTGTATAGCCGGCCGATTAACCTTACTTGGCCTTGCCGTAGAACTTCTCGGCGCCGCTGTGCAAGGGCAGGGACATGCCGTCGCGCGCGGTGGCGAGCACTACCATAGCGCCCATTTTGTGGGCGGCGGAGAGCCTGTCGTTGTTGTCGAAGAGGCTCTGGAGCATCTTCTCGACGGTAGCCGCCTCAAGCTTGGTGGAGATCGCGAGCATGGCCTTGACCGCTACGGTGTCCACGCCGCTGGTTACGCCAGGATAGGTACCCGCGGGTATGCTGGTCTTGGTGTAGAAGGGGTACTGGCTCATGAGCTTGGTGGCCAGGGCGTCGCTGATGGGCACCACGGTGATTTCTTTGCTGGCGGCGATGTCCTGTACGGCGGCGGTGGGGTGGCCGGCGGTTATGAAGGCGGCGTCGATGTTGCCGTCTTTAAGGTTGCTGGAAGCCTCGTTGAACGAGAGATACTGGGGCTGTATGTCGGCATAGGTGATGTTGGCCGCGGCCATGATCTGCCTGGCGTTGGCTTCGACGCCGGAACCGGCGGCGCCAACGGCAACTTTCTTGCCCCTGAGGTCTTCTACGGTCTTTATGCCGGAGCTGGACAGGACGATGAGCTGGCAGGTCTCGGGATAGAGCGTGGCCATGCCGCGCATTTCGGGATACGCCTTGTCCTTGAACATTTCAAGGCCGTTCACCGCGTAATAGGCGATATCGTTCTGAACGAAGATGACGTCGGCTTTTTCCTCGCGGAGGAGGTTTACGTTAGCCACGGAGGCGCCGGTGGTCTGGGCGGAAGCGTTCATGCCCTTGATGGCGTCCTGCCAGATGTTGGCCATGGCGCCCGCGAGCGGGTAGTAGGTGCCGCCGGTACCGCCGGAAGCGATATTGACGAAAGTCTGCTTGGGCGCGCCGCAACCGGCTATGGCCATGATGAGCGCGAGGGCTACGAGAGCCATGGTTATGCGTTTCATGAAAATGTCCTCCTTGAGCTGGTGAAGGGAGTATAGTGCCGAGTAGCCTATGCTAGATCCCTTTGCGCCAGTGTAGACGCTAGATTGATACTAGGCAAGCTTTTTTTCTTATACATAGTAATTTACCGGTTTTTAATAGGACCGTAACGAGAACTTCGTTTCTTTCCTGATTGCCCGCGTTTGCCCGTTTCCGGCATTGTAGCCTATACTCTAGCCAGCGGAGGACAATATGGCTCAGGAAAACGCGCTCGATCTTTCACTTTCCCGGCTTGGAGAAATCTTGCGGAGGGAAATCCCTGATCCCGACCGCCGCGCGCGGGCCCAGACCATGTTTTATAAGCGCTTGTCGGAATCCGCCCATCGTTTTTATGGCGGCAAGCTCCAGACCGCCCCGCGCTGCGGCCTCTTCGGCCCCGCTTGGTTTAACGTATGGTATACGCCCGGCGTTTCCGCCGTATCCACGGGCATACGCGACGATAACGAGCTTTCCTTCTCGCTTTCCTCGCGCGGATCCACCGTCGCGGTCGTGAGCGATTCCACGCGTGTGCTCGGCGACGGCGACGTAAGCCCTCCCGGCGGGCTCGGCGTCATGGAGGGCAAGGCCTACCTGATGAAGTATTTAGGCGGCGTGGACGCGGTGCCCTTGTGCATAGACAGCAGGGGGCCGGACGGCAAGAACGACCCCGCCCGACTCGTGGACTTCGTGAAAATGGTCCGCCATTCCTTCGGCGCCGTAAACCTTGAGGATATAAGCCAGCCGAATTGCTACCGTGTCCTGGACGAGCTGCGGGATTCCTGCGGCATACCCGTATGGCACGATGACGCGCAGGGCACGGCCTGCGTTACGCTGGCGGGGCTCTTGAACGCCCTCGAGCTGAGCGGCAAGAGGCTCTCCGACGCGCGCATCGTGCTCCTGGGCGCCGGCGCGGCCAACAGCACCATAGCTCGCCTGCTTATGCAGGACGGCGCGGATCCGGAACGGGTGTGCCTCTTCGATAATAAGGGCGGCTTGCATACGGGGCGAGCCGACCTCGAGCGTGATCCCGGCTCCTATCGCCAGTGGGAATTGTCGCAGCGCACCAATCCCCGGCGCTTCGACAGGCCCGAAGAAGCCCTGAACGGCGCCGACGCGCTCATAGCCCTATCGGCCCCGGGGCCGGACACCGTGAAGCCCGCATGGGTAGGCTCCATGGCCGCCAAGTCCATCGTGTTCGCCTGCGCGAATCCCGTGCCCGAGATTTGGCCGCACGCCGCGCTGGAGGCGGGAGCCTTTATCGTGGCCACGGGCAGGGGGGATTTCCCCAATCAGGTCAATAACTCCCTCTGCTTCCCCGGCATACTCAAAGGCGCGCTGCTCGCGCGCGCCAGCGGCATATCCGACGGCATGGCGCTGCGCTGCGCCCATTCCCTGGCCGATTTCGCCAGGGAGCAGGGCATAAGCCCCTCCCGCATATTGCCGGACATGGAGGACGAGGGGCTGTTCGCGAGGGAAGCGGCCGACGTGGCGCAACAGGCTATCGACGAGGGGCTCGCCCGCTCGGGCTTAAGCCGGCTGGAGGTATACGAGAGGGCGTCCGTAGACATAGCATCGTCGCGGGCGCTCTTTAAGGCTATGGTGGAAGATGGCGCAATAGCGCCGCCGCCCATGTCGCTCCTCGAGGACGCCCTGCGCGAGGCCTTGGCCGGAGCCTAGAAGCTGCTGAGGGCGTATACGCCTATGAGCACCTGGAGCTTGGCCAGTTCGGCCGAAGGCGCGTTCTGTTCCTTGATCTTGGACAGGTACCAGTAGAAGAGCCCCAGTTTGGGATCTATGCGGGCAACGTAGTCCATAAAGCCCGGGTCGGACGGCGATTCGCCGAAGAGGAGCGAGGCGAAATCCTCGGAGAGCCTGACGAAGTCTTGGGCGGCGCCCAGGTAATCGCCCTCGAGCACCCGGGCCGCCAGCCCGTCTATGGCCGCGAGGGTTTTCTCTTTGCGCTTTTCGTCGTGCCCGTCCACCCAGGTCTTGCCCACGAGCAGGAGCATATTGTGCTTGAACGCGTCGAGCAGCTTGATCCTGCGCTCGCTGAGGTCGCCGGCGTTGCCGCGTAGGTATTTATGGAATTCGCCGGGGCTGCCGATCAGGTCGGCGATGCTCGCCGCGTATTCCGCCCGCAGGATGGCGTTGTCCGTCGAGACAAAGAGGGGGTAAAGCTCCCGGGCGGCTTTTTCGATGTCTATGTCCGTGGGATCGTCCACGATGTAAGCGGGGCTGATCATGGCCTTACCATCTCACTAGGGCCCGCCTTTGTCAATCATGCGGAAAGCACGTTGCAATGCCAGTGCGGAACGTGTAGGATTTTAGTAAGCCGTAGCGGCGCACTGCCGCCGCGGCCGCCCGAGGAAGGACGGTACTGTACTATGAACGATATAGTGGTGCATGAAGAGGCCAGTTTCGGCTATGGCTTCGTGCCGAAGAAATTCCTCAAGCCCGGCGAGGACGAGTACCGGCTACGCCATGTGCAGCAACAGAACCCCGCCGCCTCGTACAGGCCGCTACGCCCCATCGAGGTGGAAACCCTCATACTCAACGGCAACCGCTGCTCCGACTGGGGTAAGATACAGGTGCTCGAGCCCTTCAATCCCTCGCTCATCCGCACCAGCGAATTCGCCGGCCTCGTGCGTATTGGCCGCCTAGAGCGCGTGGTGCTTGAGCATCACGATATGATGATACCCGCGGGCATCAGCAATTCCCGCGTCATATCCTGCGACATAGGCGACGACTGCGCCATCCATTCCTGTAGCTACATAGCCCATTACATCATCGGCGACCGCTGCATACTGCTCAATAACGACGAAATCCACGTAACCGACCACGCGAAATGGGGAAACGGCATACTCAAGGAGGGCGAACCCGAGGATCTGCGCGTATGGCTGGACCTCATGAACGAAGCCGGCGGCCGTTCGGTGCTCCCCTTCGACGGCATGATTTGCGCCGACGCGTATCTCTGGGCCAAGCGAAGGGAGGACGCCGCCCTCATGGAGCGCTTTAAGGACATGACCCAGGCGTCGTTCGACTGCCGCCGCGGCGAGTACGGCTCCATAGGCGCGGGCTCGGTGCTCAAGAGCAACCATATTATCAAGGACGTACGCATAGGCGAGTGCGCCTATATCAAGGGCAGCAACAAGCTCAAGAATATTACCATAAAATCGAGCGAAAACGAGCGCACGCAGATAGGCGAAGGCGTGGAGCTGGTGAACGGCATCGTAGGCTTCGGCTGCCGCGTGTTTTACGGCTGCAAGGCCGTGCGCTTTATCATGGGCACGAATTCGGCGCTCAAGTACGGCGCCAGGCTCATACATTCGGTGCTCGGAGACAATTCCACGGTATCATGCTGCGAAATCCTCAATAACCTTATTTATCCCGCCCATGAGCAGCACCATAATACGAGCTTCCTGGTGGCGGCCCTGGTAAAAGGCCAATCCAACATGGCGGCGGGCGCCACCATAGGCTCCAATCATAATTCCCGCGCCAACGACGGCGAGATAGACGCGGGCAGGGGCTTCTGGCCCGGCCTGGCCACCTCGGTAAAGCACAGCTCTCGTTTCGCCAGCTACTGCCTCCTCGCCAAAGGCGATTACCGCTTCGAGCTCGACATACCCTATCCCTTCTGCCTGGTGGCGGACGATCAGGCTCGGGACCGCCTCGAGCTCATGCCGGCGTATTGGTGGATGTACAATATGTACGCCCTCCTGCGGAACGAAGTGAAATTCACCAGTAGGGACAAGCGCTACCTGAAAACGCAAAACGTGGAGTTCAGCGCCTTCGCCCCCGATACGGCGGAGGAGATGTTCCAGGCTCTAGAGCTCCTGGAGCGGCAAGTGGGTGAGAGCTGGTACGCGTTCAAGGGCAAAGCTTCCCCCGAGGCGGGCGAGGCCCGCGCCAAGGGCCGCGAGCTCCTGGGCGGGCCGAAAGAGACCGTGGACTCGCTCGAAGTGCGGGCCGGCGGCGTAGAGAACTCGAAACGCCCGGTAATCGTGATCAAGCCGCGGCGCGCGTATAAAGCGTACCGCCACATGCTGCGCTGGTATTCCATGCAGTCCCTTATCGCCTATTTCGCCGAACGGCCGGACGTGGGCTTTTCCGATGCGGCGGAAGTACTGGCGGGTCCCCGGGTGACCGAGTGGGAAAACCTCGGGGGGCAGCTCGTGCCGCTAGAAAAGGTGGAAGCGCTGCTATCCAAGGTTAAATCCGGCGAGGTGAACGGCTGGGACGAGGTACACGCGGAATACGCGCGCTTATGGTCCGAATATCCGCTGGAGAAGGCCCAGCACGCGTGGGCGACGCTCTGCGACCTGATGGGAACGGCTGAATTGCATGAGGCGCAGTTCCTGAAGGAAGTCGAGCGCTTCGTGGATACCAGCCGCTTTATAGAAGAACAAGTGTACCTTACGCGCCGCAAGGACTATGCCAATCCCTTCCGCAAGGCCACGTTCCGGGGCGATGACGAAATGAAGGCGGTGCTCGGCACGCCGGAGTCCGCCTCGTTCATACGCCATGCCAAGGCCGAAATGGAACGGTGGCGCGCCCGGGCGGACGCCCTCCTGGGCCGCTTGGGAACCCAGGAGGGCTAGATGCCGCTAAGGCCGGCTCGCGGCTTTATTTGCCCGAGCCGCTTCCTGCCGGCGCGGGCACGCCGGGCTTGCTCTCCTCGGTTTTTACCTGATCCTTAGTCTGGGTGCGCAGCTGCTCCATAGTGCGAATCCGTTCGCGCACCATGGCCTTGGCCGCGTCCTCGCAGGCTCCCGACGACGCTCCCGCCGCTAGCTTAGCCTGGGTCTGCGTGCGCAGGGCCGTCATCTCTTCGTAGCGCAAGCCGCCTTCGATAGCATCTGATAGTATTTTGTAGGCGTTCCGCACGCGCACGCGCGCTTGCACCAGGGCTTGGAAGGCCTCCCCCGCAGCGGCCCTATCCTCAAGCGTCGCGTCCAGCTGCACTAGCTTCTGGTCGATCAGGGCCAGCGCCTCGTCTTCCGTGAGGGCCTCGCGCGCGCCGAGTCCGAAAGCCAGCGCGCCAAGGGCGAGCATAAGAAGGGCGATAAGTTGCTTTTTCATCGTAATGCCTCCTGTTCATGCCCTGTATACCCGGAGCCCCCGGCTTTGGTTGCCGTATTTTTATTTTCTCGGGCGTAGTGCTATAGTGTCATGATCGTGCAAGATATCGCGGAAGAATCGGATGGAACATTAATTGCTCGCGTACGCGGAGGGGATGCGGCGGCTTTCCGCCTCCTCGTCGATAGATACGGCGATAGGCTGTACCGCTTCTGCGCGCTCCGGCTCGGCCAGCAGGCCGATGCAGAGGATGCCGTGCAGGAGGTCTTTATACGGGCCTATAGATCCCTGAAATCGTATAACGAGGCGAAACCCTTCGTTTCCTGGCTCTTCGCCATAGCGGCCAACCGCGTCAAGACCAGGTACGGCCGCAAGGCCGGGGCGCGGCTGAGTTTCGAGGAATCCGCCTGGGAGCTGTACTCGGCGCGGGAGCTGGAGCTTGAAGGCGCAGGCCCCGAAGATAACGCCATTAACGCCCTGGCCGCGGAAGCCTTGCGCTCCGCCCTTGCCCGTTTGCCTAGGGATCAGGGCAGGGCCGTCGAATTGTACTATTTTTCGGGCCTGAGCGTGGCCGAGGGGGCTTTGTCCATGGGCATAGGGACGGAGGCGTTCAAGTCCCGCCTGTTCCGGGCCAGGAACGCGCTGCGGACGCTACTAAAAAAGGAGCAACCATGAGGCGGCTCGGGGGGTACTCTATACTATGAAGCGTATGAAGCCTAAGGATCCGCAGATCCATGACGCCGCAAAGCTCGCGCAGCTCGCGAGAGAGCGCGCCGCCCTTATAGTGGGCGAAGCGGAAGAGGGCGATACACTCGCGCTGGCCTCTGGGCTTTTCCCGCGCGATCCAGCGCGGGCGGAGCAAAGCGCACAGCGCATCATGGGCGCGATAGGGCTGCCCGCGGCCGCCGCCCAGCGCAAACGGCTACCGCTCCTGGCCGCCGCAGCCCTGATCATAGCGCTGGCCTCCTCGCTCGTCACCCTAGCCTTGTCTAACCGGGCGGGCGCGGTGGAAGTGCGCTTCGTGCTAGCCGCCGCCGACGCGGACAGCGTGGCGCTGGTGGCCGATTTTAACGGCTGGTCGCCTCAGGGCTACGTCCTGACGAAAGTCGCCGGCGGCGACGAATGGGAAATAGTCGTGAGCCTGCGCAAGGGCCGTTCCTATGCGTATAACTTTATTATAGACGGAGAGCGCTGGGTGCCCGACCCGTCCGCTCCCGCGTTGCTGGACGACGGTTTCGGAGGCTACGTATCGAGCCTGTCATTATGAGGGGGTTCCCATGCCAAGAGGATTGAGGACCGCGTTAGCCGCCCGCGCCATTATGGCGTCGCTCTTTTTTTGCGCCGCATTAGCCGCAGGCTACGCCCAGGGCGGGCCTGTTTCCGGTTCGGGCGATAAGCCTCCGCCGGCGAGCCAAGAAAAAATAGAGAAGCCTCCTAAGGCTACGGGCTCGACGGGCTCAGGCAGCGCCCTAGGCCCGGGTGTCGAGGGCGATAACGCGCAGCGCGAACGCT
>JBGSKZ010000595.1:0-3984 GCA_041741035.1 Treponematales bacterium | reverse complement strand
TATTCAGGCTGCGCAAGGGCGACGCCATAGACGCGCTCGCCCTGGCCGACCGCCTGGCCGCCTGGGGCTACCTGCGGGTGCCCCGGGTAAGCCTGCACGGCGAATTCGCCCTGCGCGGCGAGGTGCTCGACATTTTCATGCCCGGCGACGAGGATGCCCTGCGCATCGTGTTCGAGTTCGACCTGGTGGAGGCCATACGCCGCTTCGAGCCCGCCTCGCAGGCGTCCAGCCCCGAGCGGCCCGATACCGTGCTCCTGCGCCCGGCCCGCGAGCTCGTATGGACCCGCGAGCTGGCCGAGGCCGCCGGCGCAGCGCTGCTCTCCTGCCCGAAATCGGGCTCGGAGCGGCATGAAGACGACGTGGCGGCCCTCGTGGAGTCTTTAGCCGAGCGCGGAGAGGCCAAGGGCGAGGAATACCTCTATCCCCTGGCCTTCGGCCGCGTGCCCTCGATTTTCGAGTACCTGGACGCGGATTCGGTGGTCGTGCTCCTCGATAGGGAGCGGCTCATAGGCCAGGCCGAGGCCGTGCGCCGCGAATACGCGGGGCTCTACCGCAAGGCTCTCATGGACGCCCCCGCTCCGCCTCCCGAGCGCGTGCTCGTCGACATCGAGTCCGTCATAGCCTCCGTGCCCAGGGCCGTATCGAGCTGGGCGCTTAGGGACGCCGCCGCGCAGGACAGGCTCGCCTTCGGCTCGGAGGCGCCGCGCTCGTTCTTCGGCAACATAAGCTATTTTAGGGAGGAGCTTTCCTCCCTGGTCAAGGCCCAGTACCAAGTGCACATATTCGCCGAGAATTCCCTGCAGGCCGAGCGCATACGCTCGCTCATAAAGGAAGAGTCCGTGCAGGTGCACGACCGCGGCCTGTCGGCCGGCTTCTCGCTGCCCGCCGCAAAGCTCGCCTTCATACACGAGGGCGAGATTTTCGGCCGGCGCAAGCGCGCTCCCCAGTCGCTTAAGAGCGCCCGCTCCAAGGTCATCGACACCTTCATAGAGCTGAACCCCGGCGATTTCGTCGTGCACGTCAATTATGGCATAGGCCGTTTCATAGGCATAGAGCGCGTCAAGGTGATGGGGAACGACCGCGACTACGTGAAGATAGCCTATGCCGACGAGGAAAGCGTGTTCGTGCCCATAGAGCAGGCCAACCTGGTCCAGCGCTACATAGGCAACGAGGGCGACGAGCCGCGCCTGGACCGCTTAGGCTCCAAGTCCTGGGAGAACCGCAAGAACAAGGTAAAGAAGTCGGTAGAGGACCTCGCCGAGCGGCTCATACGCATATATTCCCGGCGCAAGATGGCCAAGGGCTTCGCCTTTCCGCCGGACGGCGAATGGCAGAACGATTTCGAGGCTGCCTTCCCCTTCGAGGAAACGCCCGACCAGCTGACTTGCATAGAGGACGTGAAGCGCGATATGGAGAGCGAGCGGCCCATGGATCGCCTGATTTGCGGCGACGTGGGCTACGGCAAGACCGAGATTGCCATGCGCGCCGCCTTCAAGGCCGTCATGGGCGGCAAGCAGGTGGCCTTCCTGGCCCCCACCACCATATTGGCCGAGCAGCACTACGAGAATTGCATAGAGCGCTTCCGCGGCCTGCCGGTCACTTTCGGCATGCTCTCGCGCTTCGTGGACAAGTCCGAGCAGAAGAAGAACCTCGCCTCCGCGAAGGAAGGCCGCATAGACGTGCTCATAGGCACGCACCGCATACTGCAGAAAGATGTGGCCTTCAAGGACCTGGGCCTGCTCATCGTGGACGAGGAACAGCGTTTCGGCGTCAAGGACAAGGAGCGGCTCAAGGAAATGAAGTCCAACGTGGACTGCCTTACCCTTACCGCCACCCCAATACCCCGTACCCTGCATATGTCAATGCTCAAGATACGGGACCTGTCGGTGCTCACCACGCCGCCGGTGAACCGCCATCCCATCAAGACGGTGGTGGACGAATTCCAGAGCGACCTCATAGCGCAGGCCATACGGCGGGAGCTTGAGCGGGACGGCCAGGTGTTCTACCTGCACAACCGCGTGCAGAGCCTGGAGGATACGCGCGTCTTCATCCAGCGCCTCGTGCCCGAAGCCTTCGTGGAGGCCGCGCACGGCCGCATGGACGCCCACGAGCTAGAGGACATCATGCACCGATTCATCCATAAGGGTTTCCAGGTGCTCGTGTCCACCACGATCATAGAAAACGGCATAGACATACCGAACGTAAACACGATCATCATAGACCGGGCGGACATATACGGCATAAGCCAGCTCTATCAGCTGCGGGGCAGGGTGGGGCGCTCCGACCGGCTCGCGCACGCCTATCTCTTCTATCCCGACGGGCGCGCCCTGTCCGAGCTGGCCATGAAGCGCCTGCAGATCATATCTGACTTTACCGAGCTGGGCTCGGGCTTCAAGATAGCCATGAAGGATCTCGAGGTGCGCGGGGCGGGCAACCTGCTCGGCCGAGAGCAGTCGGGCGACATATACTCGGTGGGCTTCGACCTGTACTTAAAGCTCCTGGACGACGCGGTGGCGCGCCTTTCGCAGGAGGGCTACCAGGGCGAGGAAGAGCCCTACCTGGAGCTGGAGTATTCGGGCTTCATACCCGAGGAGTACATATCCCAGCAGGCCGTCAAGATGGAAATATATAAGAAAATCGCCGGTATCCTGAGCCAGGACGACCTGGAAAGCCTCTACCGCGAGCTGGAGGACCGCTTCGGCCCGGTGCCCGGCGAAGTGTCGAGCCTCCTCGCCCTGGCGGAGATACGCGTGCTCTGCAAGAAGCTTTCCATAGCCACGCTCAAGGAGCGCAAGGGCTTCGTTACCGTGGAGTTCATGAAGGTGGCAAAGGTATCGGTGGAGCGGCTGCTCAGGCTCATGAAGGAGAGCGGCCAGAAGATAAAGCTGGACCCTACCCGGCCTAACGTGCTCATGATAGCCACGGGCCCTATAGGGCTCAAGGAGAAGAGCGAATTTATTCGGGAAAAGCTGGCCGCCCTGGCCGGCTAGCATCCTTATCGGCTAGCCACCCCGGCCGGCGAGCATCCTGCGCTAGCCCTGCTATGCAGGCGCTGTTACGCCTTGCCTGCGTTCGGATCGCTCGGCGCGCCGGGAGCGGCGGCTGGTTTGGCGGTGAAGCGCTCGGAGAAGCGGTAGTGCTCGATAATGTCGACCAGTTCGGCGGAGAAGGGCGCGGAAAGGGCCAGCTTCTGCGCGCCGTTCGGTAGCTTCATGGCCTCGCTCACCGTGGCCGCCAGGCTGAACTGATACGACTGGAAAAAGAGCTTGACCGTGGCCTCTTTGCCTAGCTCCATGGGCGGCGCCTGCACGGGCACGAGGAATTCGAGTTTGTCGCTGGCCAGCGCGAAGAGCGCGGCCTTCGTCTCCGCTCCTTCGTACTTGATTAGCGAGTAATTGTTGAAGCCCATGAGCTTAGCGCTTTCCGCGTTTATGGCTATGCGCTTGCCCTTGAAGTCCTCGTATTCCACCTTGAGCCTATCCACGAGCATGAAGAAGTCGCCTATGATGGTCTGCAGGTCGGGCGGACAGGGCTTCCAATCAAGCACGATGAGCCCTATGGAATCCTTGCCCTTCATGGGCGTGATGCTTTTTATCGTGCAGCGGGCGAAGATCTTCATAGGCTGGGGAGAATTGCCCGGCTGGAACACCAGGGCTAAGCCGGCAAGCGCGCCCGCGTAGCGCTGAAAGAACACGAGCTCCTCGCGCGAGAATACCGCCACGAGGGTGGCTCCCGATAGCGACAGCCTGTAGGGGGCGCAGGCTATCACGTAGGAATCCACCTTAAGGGCGGTTAGGCCGGCCTGTAGGCCCATGTGGAGGGTCGCGAACTGGTTTACCGCGAGCGTTTCTTTTTCATATTGAGCGTAAAGCTCCTGGGCGTTGTTTCCTTGCATCGTTGCTTCCAGTGTATACGGGCTAGGCTCTACGTCAAGTGCCCCGCGGCCGGCCTTGGCGAGCCGTACCGCCCGGCGGGCCCCCCACC
>JBGSKZ010000594.1:0-9236 GCA_041741035.1 Treponematales bacterium | reverse complement strand
TAAGTAATTAAGGCGCCGCGCCGATACTAGTTGAGGAGACGCAATGAAAAGTCGCCTATACATCGCCCTTGCGGCCCTGCTCTGTTCCGTCGCCGCCGCGCACGCCCTCGACCAATCCTCGCTGAGCCTGCACCTGCACCTGACCGGGCTGCGGGAGGCGGCGGCCCCGCATATCGTGGACGACTATCTGGTACTCAGCGCCACCGGCCCCTACCGTTTCGTGGGAGCGGCCTTTTCCCATGAGGACTGGCGCACCATATACCCCTTTGAGCGCAATCGCTATGGCGTATTCGTGCTGGCGCTTCCCGTGCCCTACGGGGAAGCGCGCGCCGTAAGTTACCGCCTGGTGCTCGACGGAGCCTGGGCGGCCGATCCCGCGAACCCCCTACGCGCCCGCGACGAGAGCACCGGCGCCGCGCTATCCATAGCCGAGCTGCCCCTGCGCTCGCGCCTGGTGCTCGGCGCGTGGGATCCCGCCTCCAAGGGCATGGCCAATTTCGTCTTCCTGGGAGAGAGCGGGCAGCGCGTCAGCGTGGCGGGCAGCTTCAACGCCTGGGATCCCTTCATACACGAAATGCAGGAGAGCGCGCCGGGCCGCTACGAATTAAGCCTGCCCTTGCCCCCCGGCGCGTACTATTACGTGTTCGTCTATAAAGGCGAGCGCCTCGCCGACCCGCTCAACCGCAAGCTCATGTACGGCTCCGACGGCAGGCCGGTATCGGAGCTGGTCATAGCCAGGAACTGATAAGCGCCGCCAGCGAGGCCGCGGCCGTCGCCCTGTTCTGCTTGGTAAGCTCAAGGAGGGCGCCGCCAGGCCAGCGTTGGGCCAGGATAGGCTCTAAATCGGGGCGCAGGGCCACGATAACGGCCTTGCGCTCAGTCGCGCCGCTATGGCCGGAACCCCGCGCGGCCGCCGGTCCGGCTCCAAAAAGCTCATCGAGCCGTTCAAGCGTCTTTACGTAGCCCAACCCGTGCGACAGCTCCAGAGGGCCTATCTCATCCACTATAGCCAGATCCAATGAAGGGTCCATAAGCGCCCGCAGGCAGGCCTCGTCGGCGGCGGCCAGGGCGGACCGGCTGAATTCCCACTTGCCGTAGCGTAGAAGCCCATCGCCGCTCAGGTCTAGGCGGGGCTGGCCCGGCGTGCCCGCATATTCGGGCAGCTCGCGGGCTAGAAGCTCCGCGCCGGCCAGACGCCCGGCCTTTGACCCATCCGCTTCCCGGGCCAGGTCCCGCCAGTACACGGCGCTCTTGCGGCCTTCCTCATAGGCGCCGGGGCAGATGACTCCGCCGGCCTTAGGGCCCAGTATGAGCGCGAGTTCGCTCAGCGCGCCGCTTTTGCCCAGGCCCCTATCGCCTGAGAACAGGATCATGCGCATGGTTCCGCCTCGCTACCGGTCCGCCGGGGCGAAGGATGCCTCCACCGCCGCTATGGGCACGCCCGTCTTCTCGGCAAAGACCCCAGCCAGGCCCCGCAGGGCGCCCGCGGCCTTTGCGCGCAGCTCCGGATCGTCCAGCATGGCGCTCGCCGCCTCCACGAAGCGCGCGCTCAAGGCCCGCTTGGCGCTGTCTATGAGGGTGGTTTCGTTGAGGAAGAGGGAGCGGTCGGCGGCGCGCGCCTGTATGGTATCGCTGCGGAGCGCGGGCGTGAGGAAGGAAAGCGGGGGCAGGGCTAGGATAAGCCTGCCGCCGGCGGCCGGGTCATAGCGCAGGGACCAGAGTTCGGCCCGGCTTAAGTCCACCACGAAGTAAAGGTCGGCCCAGGCAGACAGCTCGATGACGGCGTCGGAGCGTATATTCAGGAAGCGGCCTACCGCCCCGTCGCCGAAAAGCCGCCCCGCCACCACGTCGCGCAGGTAGAGTTCATGCTTAGCCTCGACCAGCACGAGATAGCCCGCCTCGGCTATGCCGCTTAAGTACGAAGTGAAGGAGCGCTCCACCTCAGCCTTGTCGGGTCGGCCGAAGAGGCCGGGGCCGAGGAGCCCCGAACCCAGAGCTATGCCCAGGGCGAGGATAAGGGCGGCCGCGCCGGCTCCCAGCAGCAGGGCGGTCCTGGCGCGCGGGCCTTGCGTATGTTCTTTGGGCACCTGTATGCCTCCTTTGCCCGGCCCGCCGCGAGCCTAGGGCCGTATCAGGGTGAATCGGGGGCGCGACGCGCCGCCGGACAATTCGTACATCTTTACGTCTATGCCGCCCATGCCGAGCGGAGGCGCCTCGAGGACGGCGAAACTCGGGCCGAAGGAACCGCGCGGCCTCGAGAGGCTGCCGGGGTTGAGGAGCAGCACGCCCTGCATCACTTCCCAGAAGGGCAGGTGGGTGTGGCCGAAGAGGAAGGCCGACGCTTCCTCGCGCTTAGCGGCCGCGAGGAGCGGCCGGTAGGAATCGCCGCCCAGGTAATGGTGGCCATGGGCGGCCAGTATCTTGCGGTCGTAGGCCCAGAGCGAGAGGAAGGCGGGCAGCCCCGAGTCCCGGTCCATGTTGCCCTCGACCGAGCGGCAGGGCGGCATGGGCGATCCGTAGCGGGCGGCCGCGTTAAGGTCCTCCGCGCCGTCTCCCAGGTGCACGAGGAGCTGAACCGAGCGCCCGAGCTTACTGAGCACCGCCACGAGGCCCCGCGGGTCGCCGTGCGTATCGGACACCACCAGTATCCTCATCTGCCCTCGCCCCCGCATATGAGGTCATTATTGGCCAGGAGCCGGCTGGCCATGATGCTCACGAGCCGGCGCGAAGCCTCCGGATCCTGGGACAGTATGCGTTCGAACATGGCGGCGGGCAGGACGAAGACGGTAGCCGCCCCTTCGGCGAGCGCCCAGGCGGATCGGCTCTCCTTAAGTATGCTGGCCATCTCGCCGAAGAACTCGCCCTCGCGCACGCGCGATACCGCTGTCGCCCCGCTTGCCGGATCGTCGAGGTATATGGCCACGCTGCCCTTGTACAGGTAAAAAGCCTCGTCGCCCTTCTGCCCCTTAATGAAGATGGCCTGCCCCGGCTGGAAATCTTTGGCGTAGCGCCTGAAGAGCCGCTGGGGCTTGGCGAAGAGCCCGCGCTCCAAGGCGTTGGGCGCCTTGTCCGCCGTGTCGAGGCGATGGAAGCGCGCGAAGAGGAGGGAATCGTAATACTCGAGCGTGTAGCAGAGCTCCGCGAAGAAAAAGTAAAACCAGAAGAACGAGTACACCTTGATAAGGCCCGCTATCAGATTGCCTAAGATGCCATAGAGCAGTCCGTAACGTTCGGTATCGATAAAGAGGCCGACGAAGGCGCTTATGCCCAGGTAGAGCGCTATGCAGAGCAGCGACGAGAGCAGGGCGTTAAGCCTTGCCGGGCGCTTGGGCGGCACGTTCCGGTAGGTGGCGTATACGAAGAGCCAGAGCACCGCGGCCGGCAAGATAACGAGGCCGGCCGAAACGAGCCAGCCTACGACGGCCTTCATGGGCGCCCAGGCTATGAGCGCCTGGGCCGCGCGGAGCGCCTGGCCCAAGGCTAAAAGGCCTATGGCGGCAAGAAGAGTAACGAGCTCGAGTATGAAGGTAAGCGCGTTTTCCCGCACGGGGTTGATGGCCGCGCTGCCCGCGTACACCACCCGTACGCCGCGCTGTATCGACACTATGAAGAGCCGCGCCGCCCATATCAGGTTAATAAGGCCGAAGGCGCCGGCGAAGCCGGCCAGGGGCCGGCTTAGGAGCGGCGCCAGCGTTTCGCGGCCGCCGAAGGCGTCCAGATAGGGGCCGAGCAAGCGCAGGATGCCGTCCGCGTCGAAGGCGAAGGCGCCAGCGGCCAGGGAAGCGAGGTACAGGATGACGAGCAGGGCAGGCAGGGCCGAGAGGAGGAAGGCGTAGGCGCCGGCCGCCGCGTGGTTGGCCATTTCGTGGCGGGCGAACTGCTCAAGGCAGAAGAGCGCCCGCTGTAAGGTCGATTTAAAGACGCGCGCGAGCGGCCGGCTCATTCCTAATCGCTGCGCAGCAGCTCGGCCAGTATGGAAGGCTCGAGCCTGAAGGGGCTGCCCTTGCCCTGCAGGAAGCGGTGCGCCTTAAGAAGGTGTATGGACAGGTCGCTGTATATGAGGACGGGCGTACCGTCCTGCTCCTGTACCCGTATGGAGTTCTTGTGGTAGAGGCCGTCGCTCCAGGGACAGGGCAGCATGCCGCGCGCGTCGCCCGTGCTCACCACCCAGCGCTTGCCCACGCTGACAGGCTCGCCTAAGCCCTTCTGGCCCTCGTCGCGCAGCCCTTCGAGCCTGGCGGCGGCCTCGTCGGGATCGACCCCCAGGCGGCGCATTTCCTCGATATCGGCTTCCACGATGTCGGCTAGGCCGCGGGTATCCGTGCCCAGGAAGCCCTGGGCCGTAATGTGGCCCGGCCTCATGCGCTCCAGCGCGTTCTTCTCGGCTTCGGTATTCTTCATGGCTTTTCCCCCCGCCTTAGGCGAACTTGTCGAAGTAAATATCCCGCTCGGCCACGCCGTTCTTGGTCATGACGCTTATGCAGGCGTTGATCATGCCCGGGCTGCCGCAGAGGTAACCCTCCAGCCCTTTGTCCTTGCCTATCTTTTCCTTTATGTACTTATCCAGCACGTCCGTTATGAGGCCGGTATCGCCCTGCCAGGCCTCGTCGGCCTTGGGCTCGGAGAGGGCGGCCACGAAGTGGAAGCGGGGCCAGTCCTTCTCCAGTTGGCGCAACTCGTCGAGGTAGAACATGTCGCGGGTGGTGCGCGCGCCGAAGAAATACCAGATTTCCTTTTCGGGGAAGCTGTTCTTCTCCTTCATCTCGTAGAACATGGACTTGAAGGGCGCCATGCCCGAGCCGCCCGCCACGCAGAGCATGGCCGCCGGCGTATCGTGCACCTGGAAATCGCCGAAGGGGCCGACGAGCTCCACCTTTTGCCCCTGCTTAAGGTATTTATGCACCCAGGTGGTGGCTATGCCGCCGGGCACCAGGCGCACGAGCAGCTCCACGTGGCCGTCGTCTTTAGGGCGCGAGGACATGGAGTAGGCGCGTTGCACGCTTTCCTTGATATCGCCGTAGGGCGGCACCACGATCTGCACGTACTGCCCGGCCACGAACTCTATGGCCTTGGGCTCGTCGAGCTTAAAGAGCACTTCTTTAATATCGTAGGTAAGATCGCGTATGGACTCCACGGTGGACGAGAATTTCTTGACGCTGAAGAGCTCCTCGGGCAGCTCCAGCTGTATGTCCTTTTTGAGCTTGATCTGGCAGGAGAGGCGTACGTTTTTGCTTACTTCCTCCGGGCTCAGGTAGGGCATTTCCGTGGGCAGGTGGGGGCCTACGTCCGACAGCACGCGCACCTTGCAGGCGCCGCAGGAGCCTCGGCCGCCGCAGGCCGAGGGGACGAAGAGCCCTTCGGCCGCCAGGGTGCCTAAGAGCGGCGAGCCGCCGCGTACCGTGTAGCTGCGCTTGCCGCCGTTTATGTCTATGGTCACCTCGCCGTAGTCGTTGACCACGCGGTCGATGAGGGCTATGACGAGGGCGAGGAAGGCCGACAGGCCGGCGGCCACCAAGGGCCCGACTATGATGGGACTCAAGGCGCGCCTCCTACTGTACGGCTATCATGCCGGAAAAGCCGATGAAAGCCATGGCCATGAAGCCTATGGTTATGATGGTGATGCCGGGGCCCTTGAGCCCGGCGGGCACGGGGCTCTTCTCGGTACGCTCGCGTATGGCCGCCAAGAGGAGTATGGCCAGCCACCAGCCTAAGCCCGAGCCCGCGCCGAAGCTTACCGACTGCAGGAAGCCGTAGTTGCGTATCTGCATGAAGAGTATGGCGCCGAGTATGGCGCAGTTCACCGTAATCAGGGGCAGGAATATGCCCAGGCTCAGGTAGAGCGCGGGGCTGGCACGGTCTATGATCATTTCCAGTATCTGCACCACCGCGGCTATCACGATGATGAATACGATGAAGGACAGGTACTCCAGCTGCAAAGGCACGAGCAGGTACTTGAGCACCAGCCAGCTTACCGCGGTGGTTATAGTAAGCACGAAGGTAACGGCCATGCCCAGGCCGAAGGAGCTCTTCCAATCCTTGGATATGGATATGAAGGAGCACATGCCCAGGAAATTGGTGAGCAGTATGTTGCTCGTCAGTACGGACGCGAAGAATAGGGTGACGGGGTTTATGAGCGGTATCATGGGCGTCCTCCTTAAGCCTTGGCCGGCTGAGCCGGCGCCGAGGGTTGCGCGGCCGACGGCGCCGCGGGCTTGGCCTGGCCGGGCGCTGCTTTGCCCTTGGCCTGCATGTTTTTGGCCCACCACATGACCAGGGCCACCAGGAAGAAGGCGCTGGGCGCCATGATCATGATAGTCCAGGGCACGAAGCCCTCGGGCATCACCTGGATGCCGAAGAGGGTGCCGAAGCCCAAAAGCTCGCGCACGAAGGCTATGGCCATGAGCACGGCCATGTAGCCTAGGCCGCTCGTCAGGCCGTCCCAGAACGAGAGCAGGGGAGGATTGGCCGGCGCGAAGGCTTCGGCCCTGCCCATGATGATGCAGTTGGTTATGATGAGGCCCACGTAGGGCCCGAGCTGCTTGGACACGTCTGGCAGGTAGGCGCGCAGGAGTATGTCTATGATGATCACGTAAAAGGATATGACGAGCACCTGGACTATCATGCGCACCTTGCGGGGTATGAGGTCCTTCATGGCGGAAAGGGTCATGCTCGTGAAGGCCGTGGTAAGCGCCACGCCTATAGTCATAATGGCGGTGTTACGAAGGTTGTTGGTAACCGCCAAGGTGGAGCATATGCCCAGGATCTGTATGAAGATGGGATTGTTCGTCCACAGATTGTCTTTGAGTATGGCCATGGTCTTGGATTGGCTCATTTGGCTCCTCCGGCTACGGCGCGCACGCGCTTAAGCGCTTCGTTCACGATTACTTCAAAGGAGCTGCTGGTGCGCGAAGCGCCCGTCACGCCGTCCACGAGGCCGTTCTCGCCGTCCGCGTCTCCGGTGCCCTTGGATTCGGCGCCCACGGCTATGCGCACGCCGCCGGCCGCCGCCTCGCCGCGGAACTGGCCTAAGAACCAGGCTTCCTCAATACGACCGCCTAGGCCCGGCGTCTCGTTCTGGGCCACGATCTGCACGCCGCGTATGCGCTCGGCCGCGGGATCCGCCGCCAGTATGATGGTAATGGTGCCCCAGAGCCCGGCGCCGGACTGCTCCACTGCCAAGTAGTCCTGACCATCCACGGTAGCGCGGTAGGCGCGGGGGCTGGCGTCCTCTATGGCCGTCACCGAGGCCGCGTAGAGCCGCTGCGCCTCGTCCTTATCCGCGTAGGGTATGCCCAGCGCGTCCAGCACCGCCGCCTGCGCGGCATAGGACTTGTTGGCTTCCACGAGGGGCTTGGTGCCCTCGTTGGCCAGGGCCAGGAGGGTAACGAACACGGCGGACACCACGAAGGTGAAGAGCACCACGTAGGGTATGGAATCTCTCTTCATTTAGCCGCCTCCTTGCCGCTGCCCGCGCCTGGAGCCTCGGCGGGCCGCGCGGCGGCCTGCTGCTTGCGCTTGGCCGCGTCGGTAACGATCTTGTCGAAGAGGCTGGCGAAGGTATTGCCTATGAGCAGGGCGAAGCTCGTGCCCTCGGGAAAGAGGCTAAAGGTACGAATGATGACGATCACGGCGCCTATGAGGAGGCCGTAGGCCCATTGCGCGCCTTTTTTCTTCGGCCCCGATACCGGGTCCGTGCTCATGAACACCGCCACGAAGAGGAAGCTGCCCGCGAGCAGGGCCTCCAGGGGCAGGGCCTTCTCCACGCCCGCCAGGAGCAGGCCGCCGGCCATTATTAGGCCGCCGAGCAGCGTGGACAGTATGAGCCGCCACTGCGCCGTCTTGGTGGCTATCAGGTAGATAGCGGCCAGGGCTATGAGGACGACGCTCGCCTCGCCTATGGAGCCTGAGCGGAAGCCCAGGAGGAGGTCGAGCACATTAACGCCCTTGCCTGCGCCCAGCTGGGCCAGCGGCGTGACGGTGCTCAGGGCGTCCGGCCGGCCGAAGAGGCTGCCCGCGGCTACGCCGAAATTGCCGGATTCGTAGAACGAGCCGCCCAGCACGCCGGCGAACGATATGTATACGAAGAGACGGCCGGCTATGGCCGGGTTGAACACGTTGCGGCCGAAACCGCCATATACTTCCTTGGCCATGAACACGGCGAATACGATGCCTATGGCCACTATCCAGAGCGGCACGGCGGGGGGCATGGACAGCGCGAAGAGCGTGGCCGTAACGAATACGGCCTCGCTTACCTTGCCGCCCTTCTTCTTCTCGAAGAGGTACTCGGTAAGGAAACCCGCGCCAAGGCTTACTGCCAGGACGGCGAGGACGCGGGGACCGTACTGGTACACCGAAAACGCCGCTATGGGCGCCAGGGCATATAGCACTTTCCGCATCATTGGTTGTTTTTGGAACACGAAACGCTCCTTGCGGGGGATCTCTTTGCAATGCATTCGGCAAGGGCCCGACGCTTCCAAGTATATAGAATTGTCAGAATATGGCAAGCGGCATCGTCCCCTGTCCCAGGGGATGAACGGGTGCCTTTTCGGAAGGCTGTGGCTATTCGCGCAGGGCGGTGTACACTTACTTAGTTCCCCGAAGCTTATGTATGCGCGCTGGGGGACTCGAGCTATAGCGGCATGGGAGAGGAGGGACGAGCCATGAACACAACCCGACGATATACCTTGATGGCCATATGCGCACTCGTTGTTTTGTGCGCCTGCGAGCGGGGCGGCGCCTCCGCTTCAGCGGCGGGGAATAAGGCCGGGGTGGGCAGGCAAGGCGCATGGCCCGCGGAGCCTGACCTTGACGGAGCCTATGCCCTGAGCGCGGCCGCCGAGCTCTCCGCGGAACGCTTTGAGGGCAGGCAGGCGGGCAGCCCCGGCGGCTACAAAGCGGGCGACTACATCCTGGAGGCGCTCCGGCAGGAGGGCTTCGATGCGCGGACGCAGGAATTTCCCGAGCGGGCCGCCTTCTATGAAGGCCGGCCCCTCCTGTCCGTCGCGCTGGAAGGCCTTGGGCCGCGCGAGTACCGTTACCGCGTCGATTATAGGGATCTGGTACGGGGAGGCTATGAGGGGGGCGAGGCGGAAGGCCCGCTCGCGCTCGTTAGCCATGCCGGGCAGGCAGGCCTGCGGGGAGCGATTGCCCTGCTGCCCTACCGGCTCTACGAGGCCGACGGCTTGGAGCCCTACAGGCTGGCGGGCGTTGCCGGCGTCATCATCGAGCTTGGCGCG
>JBGSKZ010000593.1:0-1339 GCA_041741035.1 Treponematales bacterium | reverse complement strand
GAGCCGGGAGCGTATGGCCGCCGCGGCCCGCGGGCCCGCCAGGGCCTTTTCCCCGTCCACGCTCACGTTCTCGAGGTATACGTACGCGTCCATGACCGCGTCGTCGGCCTCGGTAACGAAGCCCCCGCCCCCGGCTATGATGTGGGCGGCGTAGCCGGCGGCCGCTATGACCGAGGGCTCCTCCACCGCCAGCGGCAGGTCTATAAAGCGGCCGTCTATGAGGAAGCCCGAGGCTATGCCCAAGGGCAGGGTAAGCGCGCCTACTGCGCTCTCGACGAGGAGGTCGGCGAGCTCCAGGGCTTCGTCGCCCGCGTTGCCCGCGGCCCTGTCGCCTTCGCCGTCGAAGTAGCGCCCTTCCCAGAGCGCTTTGCGCTCTTTGGCGGGCAGTTTGCGGAAGCCGGCGGGGAGGCGGCCGGCTTCCCCGCGGCCCTCGTTTCCTTGGCTCTCGGCGGCGCTCACGAGCGGCGCTCCATGCTGTAGGCCACGAGCTCCTTAAAGGCGCGCGCCGCCTCGGGAGGCGCCCGCTCAAGGAGAGCCGCAACGCTTTCCTCGGCCTGGCGCCCGTAGCTACGCATCAGGGCCAAAAGCTCAGCGCGCACGCCTAGGCGCTCGAGTTCCGCACGCACGTAGGCCGCGTCTTCGGCGCTGGCCTTGCGCCCGGCGAAGATGGCGGCGAGCTTAGCCTTATTGTCGCCTTCGGCCTTAGCTAAGAGGCGCAACCTGAAGAGCGTCTTTTTGTCCTCGCGTATATCGGCTCCCACGGGCTTGCCCAGCTCCGCCTCGTCGGCGAAGAGCCCAAGCTCGTCGTCCTTGAGCTGGAAGAGGAGGCCTAGGCTCTCGCCCGCCTCCTCCAGGGCCAGGCGTAGCTCGTCCTTCGCGCCGGCTATGGCCGCCCCGAGCGCGAGCGGTAGGCTGAAGGTATAGCGTCCCGTCTTATAGCGGTAGAGCCTGAGTATGTCCTCCTCGCTCGGCTCGGCCTCGGCGTCCCGAAAGGGGTTCGTGGAGCCCGGCATGAGCGCGCCGTTTACCACGTCTTGCATCTGGGCCACGCCCACGAGGCAAAGTTCGCGCGCGGCTATGCCCGCGGCCTTGAGGGCGGCGGCCGGCGCGGCGGGCAGCTCCGAGAGGAGCTGAAAGGCGGCGAAATAGGCCAGGTCACCCGCGCATATGCCCAAGGCCTCGCCGTAGTGCGCGGGGTCGCCGTACGCGCCTCTCTCTAGAGCCGTCTCGTAGCCTACGTGCAGGGTAGGCGCTCCGCGGCGTACCCGGTCCCGGTCCATGATATCGTCATGCACGAGGAGGCCCGACTGGAAAAGCTCCATGGCGGCGCCCGCGAGGC
>JBGSKZ010000592.1:0-3133 GCA_041741035.1 Treponematales bacterium | reverse complement strand
GGCCGAGAAGAGGGCCGCTGGCACGGCGAGGGAAGCTGCGGCGCCCATCGCGGCGGCATAGCTGCCGCCGCCTTGTATGCGCAATTCGCCCGGCGCGCCTAGGCTGACCAGCAGAGAAGAGTTTTTACCCACGGGCCTAGCCATGGAGAGGGAGAAAACACCCGCCCCGCTCGCTTCGCCCAATTCTAAGCCCGGTCCGAGCACGGGATAGCCCCGCGGACCCTTGGACAGATAACCATCGAAGCGCGGCGACAGAGCGAAGCCCAGGAGCTCGGCATAGCCGCCGCTTATGCTCAGCGAAAAATACTGGAGGCCTTGGCCCTCGGCGAGGGGTAGCCTATACTCGCGGGGCCCGCTTAACGTCGCGCGAAAGCTCGCGCGTAATGAGGGCGGCGCGTCCGCGGCATAGAGATCCTTATCGCTGCCATAAATGTTGAGCGTGATTTCCGCGTCCGTATCGACGCGTATGGCCAGGTCATCGCTGACGCCGGCGACCAGCGCTTCCCGAAGGCTGAAGCGCAGGAGGGGCTTTTCCTGACCGTCGAGGCGCTTCAGGGCATCCGCCTTGCGGGCTAGCACGGAACGCTCGCTGCCGTCCGGGAGCGCGAAAAAGAGCCCGTCCACGGGGACGGGCCCGCAGGACGCCAAACCGGCGCCCAGGAGTAGCAATAACAGGACCCGAAGGCTCTTCATGGCGCCTAGAGCGCGAAAATGCTGCGGGCGATAAGGCCCGCCACCTGGTATTTGCGTTCGGGGTCGGAGGAGCCGTCGGTCCTGAGCAATATGGCCCAGCGGCCGCTAAAATCCTCAGGTAGCACGGGCAGGCCCATCAAAGCCTCGGTAAGGTGGCGATCCGAAGGCTCGTAGCGCTTATTCTGGGCAAAGAGCACCGACACGCAAGCCCGCATGAAGCCGGCCAAGGATACCAGGAAGAAATAGCGGTCGTCTTTTAGCGCGGCGCCGCCCAGGTCGGAGAGGCTATGCTCCATTTTAAAGAGATGAGTTTCCTTGATGCGTTCCCAGAATTCCTCGGGCGGCTGGGCCAGGCCCTGCCGTACCTTATCTATCCAGTCCGAGCGCTTATATAGCACCTTGCCCTCGGCAAGCCGGTAAAAGAGGTAGGTGCCCGAGCTGCGGTACACCCACATGATATCGAAGCGCTTATCCTGGATTTCGTCGACGCTCGATACGCTTTTATACTCGATGCGTATGGGAAGCCCGTCCAGGAAGAAGCGGTCCTTCTCCCTGCTGCGCGAGCTTTCGAAGGCGCCGGGGTCGCCGAAGGCGGCCTGCCGTGTGTCGTCGTCGGGTATATCGCCGCCGCAATATACGTCCAGCACCAGGGCGAAATACGGGTCCAGCACATCGGTTTCCGCCGCCTCGCAGGACAATACGCATTCGACGCCGGACCAGGAAGAAATGATCGAGGTAAGGCGCTCGGCCAAACGTTCTACTGCATGTTTCATATAACTATCTTTCCTTTACAGGAGCTGAGGGTCAGTATACTATGACTGCATGGTTTTGGGAACCTCGAAGGCTATTTCATCCATCGCGCTCGCGCTCGTGCCGCCAGGGAACATACTCGCCTCCTTCAACGAGCTTAGGCGGAACTTATTCCAGCTCCTGAAGGCGGCGGAAGCCCGCGCCTATTTCGATTTCCCCGTCCTGGCATGGCTCCTCAAGGCTCCCCATGGTGCGGATATAGCGCTACTGGCCGCCAGCATGCAACAGCCCCTCGGCTTCAGCGGCATGGAACTCCATAAGGGCGCCTGGTTCCTATGCTTCGACGAAGCCTTCATGGCGGCGCTAGCCAGGATCGAGCTCGGTCCGCTCGGCGGCGCCTTCCCCGACGGGCAGGCGCGGGAGACGGCGGCAGATGCCCCCTTTTCCGCCGGCAAGGGCCTGTACCTCGCTCCCGAGAGCGCCATTCGGCCTGAACGCTCGGCGGAGGCCATGGCCATCGCCGCCGAGCTGCTCAAACGCGGTGATTTCAGGGCCACCACCTACCTTATCGCCGCTATAGAGCTCGTGCGCTATCAGAGCGAGGGCGGCGGCTCGTCCTGGGCTACCCTAGCGTCGGCCAGGGCCGGAGAAAAAAGGGGCAAGGCCGGCGCAATCGCGTAACGCTTGCGCTCCTCGCGCCTTTTCACGTGAAGAAGCCTATGCTATAGTGAAACGCTTCGCCGACGACCCCGTGGCCCGCCAGAAAGGCCGGGTAGCCGGCAGCTTCCAACCTGAACGGAGGAACGATGCGCTCCCGATTATTACCAGCATTCCTTGCCCTCGCCTGCCTCGCGGCCCCTTTCGCGCAAGAAGGGGCGCAGGATACCGAAGGCGGACTTTCTTTCGTCGAGTTCAAAGAATTTGAAAAAGGCGACGGCATTTTCGCCATAACCCTCGGCACGAGCATTCCCCTCACCTTTTATGACCCCACCGAGCCCGGCTTTACCGCGCCTAACGCGGACATGGGCTTCGCCTTCAGCCTCTCCTACCTGGGCATGCTGGACGAGCATTGGGCCATAGGCGGCGACTTAGGCGGCAGCTTCATTGGCACCCTTGCCGAGCGCAGGCTCTTCCTCGCCCCGCTGGGCTTAAGGGCCGCCTACATGTTCAACCTAAGCCCCTTCGCCATAGCCCCCAGCGCGGGCATAGGCATGGCCATCAGCTCCCTAGGCGACTATAAGCACGTGGACCCCTTCTTAAAGCTGGGCTCATCGTTCTATTGGCGCGTAAGCGGCGATATGAGCTACGGCCTCAACCTCTTCACTAATATCATTCCCCAGTTCTACGCGGACAGCAGCCAGAACCGCGTGGGATTCTTCCTCGAGGCGACCCTCTCCATCGCCTACCATCTATAAGCGGAGGCAGCAATGAACAAACGCACCCGACACTTGAGCCTGGCCGCCCTTATCCTCCTCCCGCTTGCGGCCCTGATTTCCTGTACCGAAGGCCCCGTGGGCATATTCGCCAGCATAGCCGCCGAGACCGACATTAACCTTTACGCCACCAAAGCCTTCAAAGGCACCAGCCCGGCCTTCGTGTTACAGGATGGCGGTAATTATTTCGCGGGGATAGGTGAGCTATACACGAGGGCTGAAGGTTCTACCAGCTGGACCAAGGTTAACCCCACCTT